>JBDTTZ010000441.1:0-6870 GCA_040008015.1 Gemmatimonadota bacterium | reverse complement strand
CGGTGACCAGGTTCTTCAGGTCCGTCTTCATGGAAGCGACGATCGCCTTCTGCTTCGTGTTGGCGAACTTCGGAATGGCGATCGCGGCCAGAATGCCGATGATGACCACCACGATCAGAAGCTCGATTAGCGTAAAGCCCTTGCGGTTCATGGAACTGCCTCCCCGTAAAATTTTGGTTGACTCGCCGCATCGCCCGATGCATTTCCACCGACCATAGGTAAGGCAACACATATGCCGCCTTGCCCAAGACTTTCGTAAGGTATTGCGAATCATCTTCTTAGCGACGAAAAGTGACAAGAAACGCGTCGGATAAGGACGCAAGACTCGATGGATTTTGCAAGAAAAGCCCGGGAAGCCGTGAGGGGGAGAAAAGCAGGAGCGCCGAGGAGGTTAGTGGCTGGTCGGGGTTGGGGTTAGGTAAGGCGCAGAGCAGTCGGGGCGGACACGAGGAATCTCAAACGCCGGGTGGCAAAGATCTCGGACGGGCTGACCTTGAGATCCCTCGCTCCGCTCGGGATGACAGCCTCAAACCGTTACGTCTTTCAGCCCCGACCGCCTTGTCCGCCCCCACCGCCTATGCTCCGGGAGCCCCCTCCTTGACCTCTTCGTATCGGCTCAGCTTCCGGTAGAGCGTGGAGGGGTCGATCCCCAGGATTTCGGCCGCCCGGGTCTTGTTCCCGCCCTCCACCTGGAGCACCCACATGATATAGGCCCGCTCGATCACATCCAGGGTAGGGTTCTGGAAGGAACGCTCGGCGACCAGCGGCTCCTTTCTCCGCTTGGTGATCCGTTCCGGCAGGGCGGCCGGATCGATGACCGGGCCCCGGGTCAGCACCACCGCGTGCTCCAGGGCGTTCTCCAGCTCGCGCACGTTGCCAGGCCAGTCATACACCATCACTGCATCGAGCGCCTCGGAGGAAAGCGCCTTGATCTCCGATTTGTGATCGGTCGCGAGCTGCTGGAGAAACAACTCCATCAGGGGAAGCACGTCTTCCCGCCGGTCCCTGAGCGGAGGCAACTGGATCGCGATGACGTTCAGCCGATAGAAAAGGTCGGAGCGGAAGGCGCCGCGGCGGCACTCCTCCTCCAGGTCCTTGTTGGTCGCCGCGATGATGCGGACGTCGACCGGGATCGCCTCGGTCGCGCCTACCGGAATCGCTTCCCGTTCCTGCAGCACCCGGAGCAGCTTGATCTGGAGAGCCGGGGTCATCTCGCCGACTTCGTCGAGGAAGAAGCTTCCGCCCCGGGCCGCGGCGAAGAGCCCCTGCTTGTCGCGCACGGCACCAGTGAAGGATCCCTTCACGTGCCCGAAGAGCTCGCTCTCCAGCAGGTTCTCCGGCAGCGCGCCGCAGTTGATCGAGAGGAAGGGCCCCTCGGTGCGAAGCGAGAGGTTGTGGATGTACTTGGCGACGATCTCCTTGCCGGTGCCGCTTTCCCCCTGGATGAGCACCGTGGAGTCGGTCGGCGCCACCTGCTCGGCCAGCTTCAGGGTATCAAGAAACCGGCGGGACTTGCCGATGGGCCGATCGACGCCGTTGCGATCCTTGCGGCGGATCTCCTGCTTGAGGTGTTTGTTCTCCACCTTGACCGCGCGGTAGTCGCAGGCCCGCCGGAGGATGGCCACCAGCTCGTCGTTGGCGAAGGGTTTCTGGATGTAGTAGAAGGCGCCGGCGTTCACCGCACCGATGGCGGTCTGGAGGGAAGCCTGGGCGGTCATCAGGATGACCGGCGTCATCGGGTCCTGCTCCCGGGCGGCCTGGAGAATGTCGAGCCCGCTGACCTGGGGCATCCGGACGTCGGTCAGGATGACGTCATGGACGCCGGCCTTGATCTGGTCCAATCCGGCCTTGCCGCCCTGCGCCGTGGTCACCTCGAAGCCTTCCTTCTTGAGCAGGATCCGAAGGGTATCGAGAATGCCGGTTTCGTCGTCGATGATGAGCAAGGTGGGTTTCTGATTCATGCAGCTTCCTCTGCCGCCAGCAGGCCGGTACTTCGGTGGGAGTACGCCTTACAGTAGTGAGGAAACTATAAGGTGGGAACCGCTCTGGCGACTAGGCCGCCTCTTCGGCGGTCCAGCGAGCCGGGAAGAAAATGGTGAAAGTCGTTCCCCGCTCGGGAACCGTCTCCACCAGCACCAGTCCGCGGTGGGCCTCGACCGCCCGTTGCACGATGGCCAGGCCGAGCCCGGTGCCGCCGGTCCGGCCGGTGACGAACGGCTCGAAGATGCGATCCCGCACGGTATCGGGAATGCCGGGCCCGTTGTCCCGGATTTCCAACCGGACCGGATTGGTCATGGCGCAACCGGGCGGCAGGTCGCTCATGTGCGCGGGACCGGTGGTCACCACGATCTTGACCTTGCCGCTCCCGGCCTGCACCGCGTTCAGCAGCAGGTTCGCCACCACCCGGTGGAGCAGGTCCTCGTCGCCTTCCATCATGGCCCGCCCGCCCCGGACGTCGATCTCCGTTTCCTTGCCGGCGTCGGGATGCTCGCAGACCAGGCGAGCCGCCGCCAGGGTGACGCCGTGAAGATCGACGGGATCGAAACGAGTCACCCGGACCCGGGAGAAGTCGAGGAACTCGCTCAGCAACCGGCTCAGCCGGTCGCTCTCCCGCACAATGAGCTGGGCCAGGAAGCGGTCGTCATCGTCGGCGCGGGCGCTCCGGGCCAGCTGCTCGACCGAGCTGCGGATCGAGGCCAGGGGATTCCGGATCTCGTGTGCCAGCGAAGCGGACAGTGCAGCGACCGCCTCCAACCGCTCGGCGCGAAGGTGCAGTTCCTGGATCCGTTTCGAGTCCGAGATATCGGTAAAAATGGCGGTGACGCTGGGCGGCTGCTGGGCCTGCTCTTCAAAGGTGGTGGTACTGAGACCGATGGGAAACATCCGGCCATCGGCCAGCAGCACCGATCCCTCAGCCCGATTGACCTTGCGCCCGTGCCGGATGGCGGCCACGACAGCGGCCCAGAGCTCGGTGGACCGTTGCTTCAGCAGGTCGAGCACCGGCATGCCGACCTGGGTTTCACTGTCGATCTCGAGCAGTTTCGCCGCCATGGGGTTGATGAAGGCGAGCCGGCCGGTCCCGTCCACCGTCAGCACGCCGGAGCGGATGTTGCGCAGGATGTCATCAGCTTCCAGCTTGATGCGGCGGAGCTCGGTCTCCAGCGTCTCGTGCTCTTCGGTGGCCTGGCGGAGCCGGGTCACCATCGGGGCCATGATCGCGAACACCGAGACGAAGAGGATCAGCTGGCCCCAGAATGCCACGCCCACGGTATCGGGATGGCCGAGGAAGGTGTCCCCGGTGTAGGCCAGCGCGGAAAGCGCGACGACCAGCCCGGCGCCACGAAGCGGGAGCAGGGTGGTGTATGCCGCGATCAGGAGAACGTAAAGAAAGGTGAGTGCGCTCTGGGCCCCGCTGGTATAATGAACGATCGTGGTGACCAGGAAGAGGTCTACCGCCACCTGTAGCGCGTAGAAGACGAGACCGGGCTGGCGGGCTCGGCTCCACACCAGCCAGTAGCCGTACGGAGTGATGATGAATGCCAGCAGCGCCGCGGTGGTGATGAACAGCGCCGGCTCGTTGGCGTCTTCGCCGCCCCGGGTCAACAGGGCCGCGAGGACGCCTCCCACCGCGAGCAGCACGCGGAGTCCAAAGAGCCAGGCGAGGAGGGTGCGCTGGCCAGGAAAGGAGCGCCGGGCGATCCGGCGAGTTTCCATAGAGCCTCACGGGCGAAAGTAGAACTGGAATAAGATACCATGAGAACCGGCTGGTATGTCTACCTGGCGCAGTGCGGTGACGGGTCGCTCTACAGCGGCGCGACCACGAACCCGGAGCAGCGGATCGCGACCCACAACCGGGGCCGGGGCGCCGCCTACACCCGGTCGCGTTTGCCGGTGACCCTGGTATACGTCGAGGCGGTCGCGGACCGGTCGAGCGCGCTCCGGCGGGAAGCCGCCTTCAAGAGAATGACCCGGTTGACCAAACTCAAGCTGATACGGCAGGCGGTCCTGGCCGAGGGCGCGGAGAAAATATCCTCACGAAAACCACGAAAATCCTCAAACGCCACGAAGTGATTCGATTGGTGACACCTTCGAGACAATCATTCTGTCTCGCATCGCCCTGACCTGCCACACGATAGGTCACAACAAGAAGGGCGCCCCGAAGAGCGCCCCTCCAAATAATTCGACTCCGACTCCTTTACTTCAGCTCCGCCTCTATCGCCTCGGCTTCTCGCAGGTGATTGTCCATGACCGGAAGCAGTTCCGCTACCAACGTCTTGAGCGATGCATCCTGGATCTTGGGGATCACGCTATTACGCAGGTTCTCGATGGCTTCCTTGTGGTGGTCCTCGATCGCGTCGATCCAAGCTTTGTCGAAATCCCTGCCGGTCTTGCCCTGGTACGAGGCGTCTCCCTGCTGACCCACCGTCATCGAGTCATTCTTGGGGTGCTGAACGGCATAGGTCGAATCCGCGGGCGGGGTCATCTTGTCACCATCCATCTTCATCGTGTCATGCACTATCCCGCTGGACATGCCGCCGCTCTTCCCCGGAAGGAAATTTTCAAGGCCCTCGACCGCCTTAGCGTGATCCCGCTGAATTCGGCGGGCGAACTCCCTGACGTGCTCGGACTGGGCGTGGTTGATCGCGACGTCGGCCTCGGCGACTTCCCGCTGATTAGCCGCGATCAGGGTCGCGACAATTGCCGAATCGGACGACGACACCGGCTTGGTGGTGACCTGCTGCACGACGGTGGTCGAAGTGGTTACCGAGGTCATCGTGTCCTTGACCTGTGCCGATGCCACACCGGACATCAATGCTGCGAGAACTGCCAGCGTAGTCGCAGGCAGATACTGATGGGTTTTCATGACTTATACTCCAGGTGACTGGGGGCTTAATGCGCTTGGCCACTCAGGGGTAACCAGCGAGGATGCTGCAACGACACGGTAGTATAGGGGCGCGAAGCGCCTCGGGATGTGACCAGATGCACAGAAAACCGTCGCCTTTCTAGTCGGCGGCTCTCTTTCCTTCACTTTTCCACGATGGAGCCGGAATGACACCGGACGTACCGTCTGACGACGCTGACTACCGCTTGGACAAGTGGCTGTGGGCCGCGCGATTCTTCAAAACCCGGGCACTGGCCGCCGAGGCGATTGACGCCGGTAAGGTGCTGGTGGACGGGGAGCGGGTGAAGCGGGCCCGGCGGGTGCGGCTGGGCGACCGGCTGGGAATCCGGCTGGGCCCCTATGAGCATCGAATCGTGGTGCAGGCGATAAGCAACCGGCGGGGACCCGCCAGCGAGGCAGCGACCCTTTACGAAGAAATCGCCGAAAGCGTGGCGACCCGGGAGAAACTGAAGCTGGAGATCAAGGCGAGCCAGAATCTGTTTGCCCATGGCGAGGGCAAGCCCAGCAAGAAGGACCGGCGGGACCTGCTGCGACTGAAAGGAAAAGGCAAAAGAGATTAGTCTGTCTGGGTAGGCGACTGGTTAGTCCTGCACCTGATTGGTTTGTCATCCCGAGCGTTAGCGAGGGATCTCAAGCCCAGAAGCTATGCCGTCCGGCTTCAACCCGTCTCCACAAAATCCATCGCCTGGGCGAGAACCACCCGGTCCAGGCGATGGCCGCCGTGGAAGCTGAAGTCCCGGCAGTCGGCACCGGCTTCGACAAACCGCTGGTGCTCCCGCTGGAACCAATCCGCATTCACATACTCGTCCTTGGTCCCCGCAACCAGCGCAACGCGCTTGCCCCGCACCTTGGAGGCCAGGGCCGCGGGATTGAGCTCCGGAGCCACGGTGCCGGCCCACATGATCAGCCCCGCCACGTCGCTCTCCCCGCCGAACACCCAGCGCGAAACCGTAGCGACGCCCTGGGAAAAGCCCAACCCATAGAGCCGGTGACCCGTCGGGGCCCGGCGCCGAAGCTCGGCCTGCACCTGGTCGAGATACCGGATGTAGTCTGCGATCTCATTCGCCCGGTCTTCCCGCGTCATCCAGCTGGCGCCGATTGGACCCAGGCCATTGTCGTGGTAGAATCGGGAGAGGGCCTCCGGCGCCACCAGCAACCGGGCATCGCCGGCCGCTGTCGCGAGGTGACCGATGAAGGTCGCCGCCAGCTGGCCGTATCCGTGGCAACCCAGCCAGGTATGGCGGGCCGATCCAGGATCGCCGCGGAGATAGTAGCGGGCGGTCCGGGCAACCGTCAGGTGGTGCTCGGTTACGCCGGAAACTCGATCAGGCGCGGCTTTGCTCTCGGCCATTCATCCGCCAGGATGGTGAAGTAGGAGGGATGATAACCACCCTTGCGCTTCCCGTCCCGGGACGTAAGCTATGGGGAGTTCCAACCGGGAGATTCGATGGGACGCAACTGGGCGCGGGTATCGGCGCTGATGGTCCTGGCCACCACGGCGAGCCTGGCGTGCAGCGGGGTGAACGGCGATGCCGGCCACCTCAGGGATCCCAACGGACCCGGGGTGGAACCGCCGCAAGGTCCCGGCTTCATCCAGGTCAGTGTATCGACGACCAATCCGGAGGCAAACACCTCCTACACGGTCACCATCAGCAATGGCCAGAAGCAGACCGTCGGCCCCAATGCCACGCTCAGCTTTACGACTATACGAACGGGGACGCACGAGATCAGTCTCTCGTCCGTCCCCGCCGATTGCACCGTGGCCGGCAACAACCCCATCGTCGTCGACGTCTCACTCAGCCAGCACGTGAGTGTCGGGTTTTCCGTCACCTGCCCGGGCGATCCCAGCTAGCGCAGGTCGCCTGCGAAGAAGTCCACGCCGAGAAACTGCCCGATGTCCCGCACCGCTTCAGGCCCCAGGATGTCGGTCCAGTCGGGAGCGCCGGGCTCCATGCGATTGTTGGAGT
>JBDTTZ010000440.1:0-1579 GCA_040008015.1 Gemmatimonadota bacterium | reverse complement strand
CGTGCGACTGCTCCGCACCGCCGGACTGGAAGACCTCATCTGATTGGATTCGCCATTTCCTCGGTCTCCCCGCGAGGGGCGGTCACACTGTCGATTCGATCGAAACGCACCTCGAGCTGGTGCCGACCCGGCTTGGTCGGCAGATCCCGGAGCAGGTACATCGGTCGGTCGTGACGTAGGCCCGAGCCCCGGATCACCTCCTCCAGAACCGGGACTCCCCCCAGCATGACTTTCAATCGTACCGCGCGCTGAACCCGTCACAGATGGTCGCCCAAGTCCCCTTGGCATGCCCTCGGCCGTTCTGTCCCCGAGGGGACAACTGAATCCACCCTCGCTACCTTGGTTGCCCATGACCGAACTCATCGCGCGCTGGAACGCCGCCCTGAACGGGCTGGTCTGGGGCCCCCCGATGCTCATCCTGCTGGTCGGCACCGGGCTCCTGCTCACGGTGCTCACCGGGGCGGTGCAATTCCGTCACCTCTGGACCGCGCTGGTCGAGGTGCTGGGCAAACTGCGCAAAGGCGCCAGCAGCGGCACCGGGAGCGTCACGCCGTTCCAGGCCGTCGCCACCGCGCTGGCCTCCACGGTCGGGGTGGGCAACATCGCCGGGGTGGCCACCGCGATCTTCATCGGCGGTCCTGGCGCGCTCTTCTGGCTCTGGGTGTCCGGGGTCCTGGGCATGGCGACCAAGTTCGCCGAGATCGTCATCGCGCTGTATTACCGGGAGCCCGATGCGAACGGGGTGATGCGGGGCGGTGCCATGTACACCCTGAAGAAGCTGGGTCTCCCCTGGCTGGGGACCATCTTCGCGCTGCTCACCGCGCTCGCCGCTTTCGGCATCGGCAACATGGTGCAGGCCAACTCGGTGGCGGAGAGCCTGCGGGCCTCGTTCGGGCTCACTCCTTCCGTGGTCGGTCTCGTACTAGTCGCGGTGACCGCGGTGGTGATCCTGGGCGGGATCAAGCGGATCGCCCAGGTGACCGAGTACCTGGTCCCCTTCATGGCGATCTTCTACCTGCTCGGTGGACTGGTGATACTCGTCCTCCGGGCGGGCGACCTTCCCGCCGTGTTCGGCCTGGTTTTCAGGGGCGCCTTCAGCGGCTCGGCGGCGGCCGGCGGCTTTGCCGGGAGCAGCATCATGCTGGCGATGCGCTACGGCATCGCCCGCGGGCTCTTCTCCAATGAAGCCGGCCTGGGCAGCGCGCCCATGGTCCATTCCGCCGCGCAGACCGATCACCCGGTCCGCCAGGGACTCTACGGCATTTTCGAAGTCTTCGTGGACACGGTGCTGATCTGCACCGTGACCGGCCTGGTGATCCTGGTAACCGGAGTATGGAACAGCGGAGCCACCGGCGCGGCCCTCTCGGCCCAGGCCTTTGCGACCGGTCTCCCGGGGAGCTGGGGGCACATCGTGGTGACCACCGGCCTGGTCCTCTTCGCCTATTCGACCATCATCGGCTGGAGTTACTACGGCGAGACCGGCGTGGTGTATCTCTTCGGCGCGCGGGCCAGCCTCCCTTACCGGCTGGCCTGGCTGGTCTTCATTTACCTGGGCGCCACCGGGTCGTTGCATCTCATC
>JBDTTZ010000439.1:0-7667 GCA_040008015.1 Gemmatimonadota bacterium | reverse complement strand
CGGCCCTTCGGGCCGGAATGGAGGACGTGACCACCGGTGCGATGGGCGCACGCAGTGCGCCCCTACATCGTGCCGGATGAAATCAGGCCGCTTTGCGGGGATCTGTGCGCCCCGCCAGGGGCGCGAGCGCGTAGAGACGCGATCTCCAATCCTCACAACCGTGCCGCAGGCACGCGACAATATCCGACCAGATTGCTTCGCTCGCGGAGTTTACCCTGAGCGGGGCGAAGGGCTCGCTCGCGATGAATGTTGCCGTGGGGTGAGTGCGGCTTCGCCGGAAGGAGCCCTGTCCGGTCGGGCAGGGACGCCCGACCTACCACATCTTTGCTACTGCTCGGGGTGACCGCGATGCTTCTCAGTCACCCCCGATCCTGGACTATTTCCCCGCGGCGATCAGCCGCTCGAACCTCGGGTTCCCCTTAAGCGACGCGAACGTCGGGTCGATCCGGATCCAGGCGGGAGTGTAGAAGTAGGGTCGCTTGACCGATTCCTCAAGTCCGGCCAGGGCAGCGGCGGTGTCGCCCAGCACCAGTGCGATTCGAATCGTCTGCAGGCGGATATATTCTGCGTTTGTTGCCTGGGGAAGCAACGTCTCAATTCTGGCGACGATGGCCTTCGCTTCATTCCGCCGCCCCGCATACGCCAGCATCAGCCCGTACAACGCGAGAAGTTGGTCGTCGTTGGGAGACGCTTCGAGCTGTGCGGCCGAGGTGGGCAGCGCCGAATCGGCATAGGCCCGCGCCATGGCGAAGTTCCCCCGCTGCCAATATGCCGTCGCCAGAGACTGGCCCCACCAGGCGCGGTCGTTGTCGAAGGCGGCTGGCGTCAGGCGAAAGAGAAGTTGTTGTTCTCGCTCTTCCAGGATCCAGGCCATTTCCTGGTACCCGGCAAAGAACGCCGCGACGGCGGGGGCGGTAAATTCTCCACCTATTGCTGCTTGCACGACACCCCGGGCGGCCCTCAAGTCTCCCTGGGCTATGTATCCGACTGCCTGCCACTGAACCAGGTTGAGGTCCCCCGGAACCAGCGCGCGGGCCGCCTCTCCCGCATCCAATCCCTCCGCGTATCGCCGAGTGAAGATATAAGACTGCTGGAGCAAGCCGAGGGTAGTCGCCGACCGGGGATTCAGCTCCCGAGCCCGTTCCAGCTTGGCCAGCGCGGCTTCGATCTGACCCGTTCGAAAGTCATTGGTCGCCGCAGTTGCCAGCACATCGGCATCGTTGGGCGCCGCGCGCAGCGCCTGCTCAGTCTCCGCCGCGGCCCGGGTGGGGTTGGGTGCCACGATGCCATAGTACCGGGCCGCCGCCAGATGCCCCTGCGACCCATTGGGATCGAGTGCTAGAGTCCGCTCCATGGCCGCCTTGGCCCGGGCTGCCACGACAGGATCCCGGCTGCCATTGGAATACACCCGGGCCAGGCTCCTGGAAAGCGCACTCCAGGCATCGACGAAGGTGGAATCAAGGGCCACCGCCTGCTCGAAATATGCCGCGGCCTGCCGCTGGGTCCCCGCATCGATGCTGGTGAGCGCGCGGCCCTTGAGGTAGAGGTCATAGGCCGCGACGTTGTTGGTCGGCCGCTCCGCGAGCTGCTGCTGCTCCCGCGATCCGAGCTGGGCGCCGAGTGCGCCGGCTACCCGGGTCGCGATCTGGGCCTGGACCTGAAAGACATCGGTCAGATCGGTATCGAAGGGCTGCTGCCAGGTGGTGGAACCGGTGCGCCCGTCGATCAACTCCGGCACCACCTGGACTCGGCGGGTGCCATCCGGCTCCCTGGCCCAGCTCACCTTGCCCACCAGCAGGTAATCCACCGACAGCTCGCGGGCGATCACCTGCGGCGTCTTGGTGCTGCCGCGGTACTGGTCTGCGCTGGTGGAAGCGGTGACGAGGAGGCCACTGACGCTGGCCAGCTTGCCCCGGATCTGGTCGGAGATCCCATCGACGAAGTAGGCGTCGTCCGCGGCGCCGCGGTTTTCGAAGGGAAGCACCGCGACGTGGACTGCACCACTGGCCGCACCGGCCGCCGGCCCGCGCAGCGCAAACACCGTGGCGACACCGCCCCAGAGCGCCAGGGCCAACAGGCCACCCATGGTGGCATTTCTCCAGGTGAACAGTCGACCCGGCCCGGTGGCCACTTCTCCTGCCCTGCGCCGCGCCTCGAATCGCCCGGTCAGCACCAGCACCAGGGCACCGATGGCCAGCAGTCCCACGGCGAGGCCCAGCGTCCACCCCGGAAGATTCCAGCGTCGCATCAGCGCGTAGACCAGGCCGAGCATCGCGATGGTGCCAAGGGCGAAGAAGCCCCACACCTGGATGGGGCCGGGACCGCTGACGGCGGGGGTTTCGATGGCGGTGTGGCCGCTGCGGGTGGCATCCAGGGTCCGGTTCAGCGCCTCTGCCAATGCATCGGCGGTCGGATAGCGGTCCGCCGGACTCTTGGCGAGTGACTTGGCGACGACGGAATCGATGGCGGGAAGCAGGCCGGACCGGGTCTGGGTCAGTGACCGGGGATTTTCCGTCATACTCCGGGTGAGAATCGCGCGGGGAGAAGGACCGGTGAAGGGCGGTTCTCCGGCGATCATTTCATAGAGCATCGCGCCGACGGCATAGACGTCCGCCCGCCCGTCTACCTCGCGGTCACCCATCGCCTGTTCCGGCGCCATGTACTGCGGCGTCCCGACCGCCAGGCCGGTCTTGGTCAGCGTCTCGCCGGACCCTTCCAACGCCCGGGCGATGCCGAAGTCGGCCACCAGCGCGTGACCGGCGTTCATGAGGACGTTGCCCGGCTTGATATCCCGATGGACGATGCCTTTGCTGTGGGCATGGGCCAGCGCCTCGGACACCTCCCGCGCCAGGCGCAGCGCTTCCTCCACCGGCAGCTGCGATTCTCTCTGCAGCCGTTCCCGAAGCGTCTGGCCCTCGACGTACGGCATCACGTAATAGAGAATGCCCTGCGCTTCACCCGAGTCGTGGACCGGCAGGATGTGCGGATGGTTGAGGTGCGCGGCAATCTGCACTTCGCGCAGAAACCGGTCGGCCCCGAGCGTCGCGGCGAGCTCGGGCCGCATCACCTTGACGGCGACTTTGCGGTGGTGCTTGAGGTCTTCCGCGAGATACACCGTGGCCATGCCGCCTTCGCCCAGCACCCGCTCGATGCGGTAGTGACCGGCCAGCGCCTGCTTCACCTGCGCGACCTCGACCACGCCCGTGGTGGCCGTGCGGGCGGGAACCCCGGGGTCGGTCGGGGTGGCGACGCCGCAGCGCAGGCAGAACTGCGCTTCGTCGGGAAGCGAGGTATGACAGGACGGACAGGCCCGTGCGGCGGTGGCCATAGTGCTCGCGGACAGAGAGTTAGCTGGTGGAAGGCCCCGTAATTACGCCTGAACAGGGGAGGGACGCAACCTGCGTCCGAGGCTTCTACCTCACCGCCTTACCCCTCTCCATGCGCGGGCACCCTGTGCCCGCCTTCGCGCCGCGCCGGGTGTTACGATTTCAGGATTGAGCGGGAGGCAGGGGAGGCAGGGGAGGCAGGGGAGGCGAGGGAGGTTGGGGAAGCGAGCGCCCTGACCTACGACAATACACTACTGAAGAACGCCTCCAGGTTGATGGAGCAGACCTGTTCTGATCCCGGCACCTGCCACTCGAGTGTCCCCGCCACGATGTCGGGCCGTTCATCCCCCGGACGCCACCGCTCCACGACCCGGCCGTCCAGATCCACGATCCAGTACTCGACGCCGTGGCGCTGATAGAGGATGCGTTTCGTGAGTCGATCGTACCGGGCCGTGGTCGCGGACAACACCTCGATCACCAGCACGAGGTCTATCGCCTTCCAGCTGAAGGACTCCTCTCCGGGAGCCCGTCGGGTGACGAAGAGGTCCGGTTGTACCAGGGTCCGTTCCTCCAGCTCGATATCGGCTGGGGAATGGAGGACCTCGACATCCCGTACCAGTTGGAGTCCGGTGCGCAGGAGGAAACCCAGCTCACCGACGGCGCGCTGGTGCACCCGGCGGGGTGCCGGCGTCACCAGCAGCTCCCCGCTGACGACCTCGTACCGCTTTCCGTCGTCCGGCAGCGCGCGGAGCATTGCAGCCGTGTACAACGCAGGGGCGACCATGCCCATAGTATCGGCTCCTCGGCCAGGGTTCGGCAAGGCATGGCCCAATCTGGGCGGTGCCGGCTGGATTCCTGGTATCATTTCCGCGTGCTCGCGGCTGTCATTCCGAGCGCAGCGAGGAATCTCAAACTTAAATCGCATGAGAAGCGGCCAGATTGCTTCGCTCGCGCATGGCGCTCGCTCGCAATGACAGCCCGCCGAGGGAAAAAGGCGGCTTCGCCGGGCCGGACGACGATCAGCGCGCACGCTGTGCGCGCCTTCACGAATTACCTCACCCCCTTACCCCTCTCCATGAATGGAGAGGGGAACCGCTACCGTGGGTCCGCGTCCGCACTCGATCTCGCGGGTGCAGGATACAGGGCCCGGAGGGCCCGTCCGGCCGAGAGCCCGGCCCGTAAGGGCCGGGTGCCCGGAGCCCCAATGCTCTCATTCCGTGCCGCCAGGCACGCGACAATTACCCGACCAGATTGCTTCGCTCGCGGAGTCTACCCTGAGCGAGGCGAAGGGCTCGCTCGCAATGATAGCGGGTGGGGTTGCAACTTCGCCCTAGCGACTCGGCATCCCGTATGCTCCCAGACTGCGATTGCTCCAGGGAAGACTTCCCCCGCTGTTCATCCGCCCGTTGTATTCCACGTCGCCGAAATAGTGGGCCTTGATCCAGGCGTACCGGCGCTGCAGCTGATCGTTCCCGTGCCCGAGATCCTGGTTAACCCAGTCCCGAAGGTCATCGCCATACCACCGGTATGCCATCGCCATGTGGATGAAGGCGTGGTCCGCCGTCCCGATGTCGTACCAGATCAGGCCACCTTGCGGCCGACGACTATCGATGGCTCCCGCGCTCACGCACACCATCGTATTGTCCCAGCGCCGGATCGAATTCTCCGCCGGATCGTAGTCTTGGGTGCTGCTGAGGGTGTTGTTGTGATTATTCCCGGCCGTCTCGCAGGTGTCGCCGCCGCAGTCGGGGTCCTGGCGGCATACCTTCATTCCGCTCTTTGCCGGATCCATGCTGCTTCCGTCGAAGGGGAACGCGTCGGTGAAGCCGGCCTGGGTGGTGAGTTTTCGGGCTGTTGCGTCCATGTGAATCCATTCATGCATGAGCCCGGAGGCGGAGAACCGGTTGGTCCCCTCGATCACCTTGTAGGGACACATTCCGGGGTTGAACTGGCCCGAGCCGAAGTTCCGGTCCAGCTCGAGCCGAGTGGCGAGGGTGAACCGGCCGCACTGGGTTCCGACGACCGCATCCTGGGCGGGTATCGGCAGGGCCAACACGGTGAGGAGCTGCTCGAGGTAGTTCGAACCCAGGGTGGGGTCGAGTCCCCGGTCCGACTGGGGCGCGATGTCCAGCATCCCGACCACGTCGAGCGACAGATCGTGCAGAAAGACATCGCTGGCCATGAACCGTCCCAGGTTCAGCGCATACACCCGCCGGTCTCTCAGGCCCATCGTTGCCACGTAGAGCTCGCTCGGCGCCTGCCACATGCCCCACAGCTGGGCTTGTCCCAGCGACACCATCGCGGGTCCCATCGCTGCTTTCCCGCTGCCGCCAACCGGGCGGCCGCCCATCCAACGATCGCCCCCGGCCAAGTGGTTCGGATACTTGAGCCAGTACAGCATCTCCTGCGAGGACTTCTCCCGGGCCGCGGCCACGATCGCGCCCGACATCACGAACAGTCGAGGTGGCTCCATGAGCGGCAGCCCGGGATCGCCCCGCTTGCTGGCCGGAATGGGTTCGAACCCCTGCCATTCTTCAGCGTTCCCCGCCAGGTGCTGAATCGCGAAGTATCCCCGGTCGTCGCCGCCTTGCGTTGCCGCCATGAAATGGGGACCATACGCCGCCATGCTGACCTGGTCGCCCTTGGCAAATCCGACCAGGGTGGTGACCGCCGTCCAGGCCGGCGCGCTCTTGCCGCAACTCAACATGGAGAACTGGATGGCGCCATTGGGCGCCAGGAATCCGATGCCGACGTCCCCGCGGCTGTTGACCGCGAGGGTCGGTCGAGTCGCCGCGCCGGGACTGACCGTGGCCGGGCTGCTCCACGATGGTGAGGGGGAGGCCGGATCCGCCGGCTTCCATGCTGCCAGGATTCGGCTCTGGTCGATCCAGGCGGCGACGACCCGGCCACAACCAGTCGCCAGGAACGGCGACCCGCTTGTTGAGCCCAGGGTGTTCCACGCCGGAGATGCCAATGCTCCGCTCTGGACATCGCCCTCCGCGACCGCGATCTCGCCACTCGCCGTCCGAACCGCCACGAAGCCTCGGCCCAGGGCCTCCGCCACTGCGGCGGCGGGAGCCTCCGTTCCGACGGCGGGTGATCCGGGGATCGCGGGGCCGGCCGCCAGGTCGTCCGAGCCGTGGAGCAGGCCATCGCTGCCCCGGTAATACAGCAGCAGGCGCTCGCCCTGGGCAGCGAGCGCCACCCCTGCACCTGCTGCGGCTACCCCGGTGGGAACCCAGGTGGTCGCATGACCGACCTGGGCCGGCCCAGGAATCGTCGCCTTCTCGATGATCTCCACCTCGGCGAGCGAGAGGATGCCGGTGCCTGCCAGTTGTATCCTGATGAAGCGCATTTTACAGCCGGGAAGGCCCGGTTCGCTGCACTCGTCACCGCTGAACCGGAGGGTGGTGCGAGCCAACCGGGTTCCGCTCCCGGGATCCAGGTCGCCGGCCAGGCCGAAGACGGGTTTCCCGTAGGCCGCGGTGCTGGGCTCGGGCCCGGTATTCTCGCCCATGATCGAGGCGATATCACGATGAACGAAGCCCACTTTGTTATTGGTGTAGAAGACCATGAGATCGTGCAGCCGGTCGGTGCAGCAGTCGGTCCGGTTGTAAATCCGGATCTCATCTATGTAATGCGATTCTCCCAGGTCGATCTGCCAAAAGGGCTCGACTTCCTGGTTGGTATGGGTGACGCTGCCCCCGTTCCAGTCGCCATTGGTATTCCCGTCGATCGCCCGGTGCGCATCAGCGCCGAGCGCGGTACTGGACTGGGTCGGGTTGCCCTGGACGGCCCAGTTCTTCTCCACCTCTCCCTTCGCGTCGGGCTGCGCCAGCCTTACTCCCACCATCACTACCACAATTGCCGCCGCCGCGACGTGCGCTTTCAGCCGTGGAACCTTCCGCATGGAACCTCCTCGGGGGAACAATAGCGGCCAGGGAAACCGCCGGATGCAAACAGTATAGAAAAAAAGCTACGGGCGGAAAGAGTATCTTACCAGAAGGCGTTTTGACGTGCATACTCCACGGCGCCATGCGCACCTCACCACCCCTTACCCCCGTAGGTCGGGCGTCCCCGCCCGATGAATGGAGAGAGGAGCCGCTGGAGAGGGGAACCGCTACCATGGTTCGTATCCGCACTCGATCTCGCGGGTGCAGGATACAGGGCCTCCTTCGCTTCGCTTAGGACAGGCTCCGGGCCCGTCCGGCCGAGAGCCCGGCCACCCTCGCTGCGCTCGGGACAGGCTCCAGTGCCGGGTACCCGGAACCCCAATGCTCTCATTCCGTGCCGCCAGGCACGCGACAATACCCGACCAGATTGCTTCGCTCGCGCATGCCG
>JBDTTZ010000438.1:0-3589 GCA_040008015.1 Gemmatimonadota bacterium | reverse complement strand
CCGGCGATGATGCGGCCCGGCATGGCGCCGACATAGGTACGCCGGTGGCCCCGGATATCGGCCTCGTCTCGCGCTCCGCCCAGGGAGATCCGGACGTACTTCCGGCCCATGGCCCGGGCGATGGACTTGGCGACGGAGGTCTTGCCGACGCCGGGAGGGCCCACGAAGAGCAGGATGGGTCCCTTGGTCTTGTCATCCTCATTGCCGGGCGCCGGCTTGTTGGGTGCCGGAATCGTCGCGGTGGCGATCGGGGTGTCGGTCGACTCCCCGGCCTTGATCTCGGCTTCTTTCTGTTCGGCCTTATGCTCCGCCGTGGCAGCCTCGTCTTCCAGCTTCCGCTGCTGCATCCGCAGCTGGCGCACGGCGAGGAACTCCAGCACCCGGTCCTTGACGTCGCCCAGGGCGTAGTGATCCTCGTCCAGGATGCGCTGGGCGTCCGGGATCGAGAGATGCTCCTCGCTCCGGATGTTCCAGGGCAGCTCGGCGATGTTCTCCAGGAAGGTGCGAATCACCTGGGATTCCATGGATTCGCGGCCGATCCGGGAGAGCCGGCCCATTTCCCGGTCCACTTCCTTTCGCGCCTCGGGCGGCAGGTCGAGGTCGGCCAGTTTCTGGCGGAGCTCTTCCAGGTCGTCCCGTTCGCCGTCCTCGCCCAGCTCGCGCTGGATGGTCTTCAGCTGCTCGCGGAGGAACATCTCGCGCTGCCGCTCGCCCAGCTCCTCCTGGACCTGGGACTTGATGTCCTCCTGGGCATCGAGCACGCTGATCTGGCGCTGCACGTGGACCAGCACCCGGCGCAGCCGCTCTTCGACCGAGAGGGTCTCCAGCAAGCTCTGCCGCTGAGCGGGGGTGATATCGATGTAGCCCGCGATCAGGTCGGCGAACTTCCCGGGGTCGTTCACCCCGGCCAGCACCTGCTGGACGACCTCCTCGGGGAGGCCGGATTTCTGGCCCAGCTCACCGGCCCGGCTCCGGGCTTCCCGGTGCAGGGCCACGAACGCCGGATCCTCGGCGGCCAGCGGGGGCATCTCCTCGGCTTCCCGGACGATGGTCTGGAGGTAGCCGTCTTTCTCGCTGTAATGCATGGCGATACCGCGCTTTTCGCCATGAATCAGGAGCTGCATGCCGGCCAGGCCGCGCTGCATCTGGCCGATCCGGGCCACCGTGCCGATGGTGTAGAGCACATCGGCGCTCACGACTTCAACATTCTGCCGCTGGGATACCGCGAAGATCAGCTTGTCAGGGCTGGCCAGCGCGGCTTCAATGGCGCGCAGCGTCGCGGGGCGCCCGGCGCCGATCGGCGCGGTCACACCCGGGAAGAGCACCACTTCACGCAGAGGGAGAACCGGAAGGGTCATGCGTTCACTCATTGCGTTCACATCCGTGTAGATGGTAAAACTGGCAGTTCAGATCTACTGGCGGCCCTATAGTCGCACCCTGTATGCCAGCCTTAGGAGGCAATCGGACGGAAGGACGGAAAGTCGGAAAGTCGGAAATCTAGGTGGTCTGGCATTCTGGCAGCATGTCCCCCTGGTGCGCCTCTATGACGGCTCCGTCCCAAAGTGAGGTGACCGGGCCGCAACCTCGGTTATTCCGTCCTTCCGTCCGTCCGTCTTTCCGCCCTAGAAGCTGTTGCCGTCCGCCCACTTAGGTGCTAAATCTATACCCGTGACGTGGATACCCGGATGACCAGCATCCCCGATCAAACGCTTCCTCAGCGCCTGGCCGAATCCCTCGGAGATTCCTACACGATCGAGGGGGAAATCGGGCGGGGAGGAATGGGCGTTGTCTATCGCGCCCGGGACGAGCGCCTCAAACGGCGGGTGGCCATCAAGGTCCTCCCGCCCGAGTTGGCTTTCCAGGCTGATATCCGCGAACGATTTACCCGGGAGGCGCAGACCGCCGCCCGGCTCTCCCACCCGCATGTCGTCCCCATCTATACGGTCGGTGAAGACAAGACCCTGGTGTATTTCATCATGGGTTACGTGGACGGGGAATCGCTGGGGGGCCGGATCCAGCGGCGGGGGCGGCTCCCGGTGGAGGAGGTGCGCCGGATCATGAAGGAGACGGCCGACGCCCTCTCCGCCGCCCATGGCCTGGCCATCATCCACCGGGACATCAAGCCGGACAATATCCTGCTGGAGGGCACCCGGGGCCGGGTGATGGTGACGGATTTCGGGATCGCCAAGGCGCTGTCGTCGATTTCGGGCTCGACGCTCACCAGCGCCGGCGTGGCGATCGGGACGCCTTCCTACATGAGTCCAGAGCAGGCGGCGGGCGAAAAGGAGATCGACGGCCGTTCCGACATCTATAGCCTGGGCGTGGTCAGCTACCAGATGGCGACCGGGGAGCTGCCGTTCAGCGCGCCGAGTGTCGCCGGGATCCTGATGAAGCAGATCACGGAGCCGGCGCCGATGGTCTCCGGCAAGCGGGACGACATTCCGGAGGACCTCTCGCTGGCGATCGCGCGCTGCCTGGAGAAGGACCCGGAGAACCGGTGGCCCACGGCGGACGCGCTCCGCCGGTCGCTGGAGAACCGCACGGTCACCGGCTACCGACCGACGGGCCTGACCAAGCGTTCCGGGCTGGTGAGCGTGCAGCGGCCCTCGCGGCCCAGCCCGACCGGCGCCCGGGCACCGATTTCGCCGCGGCCGCCCAACCGGTCCAGTGCGCCTCTGGACCGGGCTCGCGACCGGCTGGACCGGGAATGGGATCGGGACCGGGATCGCGATCGTAACCGCCCAGCGCGGCGAAAGTCGCGGGAGGAAGAAGCCGCCCAGCAGTACACCGACACCGGCGAGCCGGCGATCGTGCAGAAGGTGCGGAACCGCTTCGCCACCTGGGCGGCGACGACGGCTGGCGTCTTCATGATCAACATCGCGACCGGGCTCGACGCGCCGTGGTTTCTCTTCGTAGCTGGCGGCATGGGCATTGGGCTGGCCAAGGACTACGCCAAGCTCTGGCAGGCGGGATACAGCTGGCGCGACGTGTTCAACCGCCCGGTGGCGCACGATTCCCTGGACAAGAGCCTGAAGAAGCCGGGTGCGCGAATGTCGCGGTCGCTGCCGGAACCCCGGGCGGCCGACTTCGGCATGCAGCTGACCCAGATCCAGCAGGCCCACACCGACCGGATGGCGATCATCAAGCTGGTGGAGCGGCTGACCCCGGGCGAAAAGGCGATGCTGCCGGATGATGTGATCCAGACGGTGGACGGGCTCTACGAGCGGGCCGGTGAGCTGGCCAAGACGCTGCACGCGATGGATACCAACCTGGATACCCGGGAGATCCTGGCCGTCGACCAGCGGATGGCGGCAATCGCCAAGGAGCCGGATGACGAGGAGAAGACCCGACGCCTCTCGCTGCTGGAGAGCAAGAAGCGGAAGATGGTCGAGCTGCAGGGCCGGCGGGACCAGGTCGCCCGGCACATGGACAGCTGTATCCTGGCGATGCAGAATGTGCGGTTCGATCTGCTCCGGCTCCGGTCATCGGATTCCGGGAGTGCCCTGGGCGACCTGACCAACGCGACGCAGCAGGCGCGGGCGTTGAGCCGGGATGTGGATGTGGCGATTGCGAGTGCGGCGGAGGTGAG
>JBDTTZ010000437.1:0-3578 GCA_040008015.1 Gemmatimonadota bacterium | reverse complement strand
AACGACTGGACCAACGTCGTCACCGCCTGCAGCGCCTGCAACACCCGCAAGGGCAACCATCTCCCCGAGGAATGCGGAATGCTGCCGCTGCACCCGCCTCACGAGCCGCACTTCGTGCACCTCGCGTGGGCCGTTCGCCGCCTGACGGCGATCCAGGCCAAGTACATTCGGATGTTTTATGGGAAGGAGACTCTGGAGGCACTGCGACAGAATTGAACATTGAGCATTGAAGATTGAGCATGTGAACTGCCCTGGACAGCATTGAACATTGAGGATGGACGATTGAGCATGTGAACCGCCCTGGATCTCTGAATCTGGGGCTTTTCAATGTTCAATCTTCAATGCTCAATGCTCAATTATTTGACTCTAAACCTCTCACTGCGTCCCTCCAGCCTCAGGCTCGGAACCCCCGCCAGTTTCAGCAGCACCCGGGTCGCGCCGCGTCCCAGCGCATCGCCCAGGTCCCGCCCCTCGCTCGCCGCCGGCCCCAGGTCCCCTCGAAGAAAACGTTCCAGCTCATCCAGGTCGCTGTCGGAGAGGGTGCTCACCTGCAGTGACGCGACGTAGTAGTACTCCCCCGGTCCCGGCGGGCGGAAGGCGATCCGGTACACCACGGCCTCCAGGGCCCGCGCCAGTGGATCAATCCCGGTGTAGCGGTTCTCCCGGGCCTGCCCCGGCATGATGGTGTTCACCGCGTACTGGTCCAGCAGCGGCTCGTGCCGCACCACGACGTCCCACTCCACCTGGCGCACCAGGTCGTCGAACCATCCGCGCCGGGACCGCCACATCTCCACCCGGTAGTGCATCCGGAGCGGGAATCCCGACCGCAGCATCGTGATCCAGCGGTCCTCCTCCAGCAACCCTGACGTGGTACGCACCTCCGGATTGCGTTGTCCGCTCCGGGTGGTGTCCGGCGTGAGCACGACCGTGACCCGGACCTCGCGGTCCTGGCCCGCCAGGGTCCCGGCGGAACCCAGCACCAGGCAGCACGCCAGCGCGGCAACGCGCCGGAGGTCAGGTCGATGCATCTAGAACCGGCGGCTGAGTCGCAGGCTGATCCTGACCGGCTGTCCATCGGTCAGGGCCCGGGCCAGGTAGACCCCGATTCCCCCGGCGTCGAGTCCCACGCCGATGTCGGCTTTCCATTCCTTGAACGAGGGAATTCGATCGTTGGGGACCCGTCCCGGCCCGTCACCGGAGAGCCACGATTTTCCCGCATCGACGAACACCACGAGGTCGGCCTGGTCGATACCGATGAAGCGATCAACGTCGTGCCGGAACCGGTCCCGGTAGCGGTACCCCAGGCCGAGGTCCAGCCGGGAGCGCAGCTCCAGCTGGGCCGCGATCATCCGGTCACAGAGCGCCGGGAGCGCCGCGTCGTTCACCCCTTGAGGCGCGCAGGCGAAAGACCGGAAGGCCTGGCCGGGGAGCAGGTCGGGTCCACCGAGCGAGACCCGCCGCTGAACCGGCAACGGGTCTCCACCGGCGTATCCTGCCGCCAATATCCGGCCGGCCAGCTTGAGATTGGAGGCCAGCTGGTTGTAGCGGCGGAGATCGATCTCGACCCGGTTGAATTCGTAGTGGCCGTCGGTGGGAATCGGAGAGCGCACCGACGTGGGAAGGTTGATCGGCGCGACATCATCATCGCCCCAGTTGCGCTCGAAACTGGCCCGAATCCACCAGCCGGTGGCGGGGGCCTCGTCGCTGTTCCTGGTGTCCAGCTCGGCGGAGAAGTCGGCCGTGACGTAATGGCCGTCGTCAATCAGCGGGTTGGGCCGCCACCGGTCGCTGTTGCGGAAGAGCGACCAGGGGTCGTTGGCGCGAACCGACGACTCCTTGTCCCGGCGGACGCCCAGCTCCAGCCGGAAGGCCCGGAAGGGATAGGCAAAGACATAGGTTCCCACGCCTTTGCGCTGGAAGTAATCCCACTCGTCGCGCTGGAACAGGAATGCCGACCACCCCACCTCGCTGCGGGTGAATGGGCGATGCTCGATCCCGTTCACGATACTGTAGACCCGCCCCCCGATGCCGGCCCCGCGCGATCCGCCGTAGCGCAGCTCCAGCCGTCCACTGTAGCCGAAGTCCTCCCGGAGAAGATCGTTGTCTCCCGCGGTGCGGAGGATGCCTCGCGCGTCGACCCGGGCGGACAGCTTGCCGCCCAGTTTCATGTCGAGGGTCGGTCCGAAGACGATCGGCAGCCCTTCGACCCGGTTGTAGGTCCCGTCGCTGCCGATCACCAGCGTGGCGTGGAGGGGACCAGCCTGGAAGCTGCGCCGCGCGGTGGTGAGCTCGGGGAGGCGCCGTCGCTCTCGGCGCACCAGCTCCCCCGTGGGAGAGCGGACCACCGGGGCGGCATCCCAGTACACCTCCTTGCGGCCTCCGATCCGGGTTCCCTCTCCCAGCGCGACGTTACCACCCACCACCAGCACGTCGCCGGTAATCTCGGCTCCAGGCAGCAACAGGAGGCTGCCGTTGATCAGCGTCAGCGAGCCTTCGAGCTTCCCACCCAGCCGTACCGAGCCCCGATAGACCGCGACGTTTCCGGTGAGCCGCGATTCCCGGGTGATGTCCACGTCACCCCAGAAGCGGGTCGTGGTGGAGTCGTTGTACACCGCGAGCAGCCGCCGGATCAGCTCTTCCGGCAAACCCTGCCGGTCCGTGGTGTCCGCCGCGGCCGCGTCGGGGTCGATGACGATGACGGAATCCTGGGCTCGCAGAGGAGCCGCCAGCACCAGAAGGGCGAGGAGTTGTGTCTTCATCAGGGGAGTCCAGGGGGGAGTGCAGGGAGGACTTGGAGATCGGGCCACAGCTTACCACAAAGCCACAGAGACACGAAGATTGCGCCCGACCTACCAGACTCCAGCCCCAAAAAGGGTTTTTCCTGCGGGATTTTGACGTATGAGTGCGTCTTCCGGGTTACCAGTGCTGCTGGTCTGCAAGTCATTATATGGGATGATAAGAGAATCTGCCCTGGAAGCTGAGAGCATGACTCCGGAGCGTATCAACCAGGTTTCGCGCAGGGTAATCGGCGCGGCAATCGAGGTCCACCGGTGCCTCGGACCTGGACTCATGGAGTCTACGTATCAGCGTTGCCTGGCTCATGAACTGCGCCTGAGAGAGATGAGGTTTGCCAGGGAACTTCCAGTACCCATTGTTTACAAAGGCCTGGCGCTTGAAGATCACTACCGTCTGGACTTCATGGTAGAGAATCAAATCGTAGTTGAAGTAAAGACGCTTACGACGGTTTTGCCGATCCATGAAGCCCAGGTTCTCACCTACCTGAGGTTGATGGATCGATGGCTCGGCCTTCTGATAAATTTCCATTCAACGGTTCTGTTCAACGGCGTCCACCGTCTTGTCAACAGGAAAGTGGGCGATTCCTCCTCAGTACATCGGCCGTGAACGAGAAGCCGAACCGTCGTAGTTGATTGTTGCCTGGTGAGTGGGGAGCAATCTCTGTGTCTTTGTGCCTCTGTGGTAAAATGGAACGCGCTACTCCCCCTCGGCGCTCTCCCGCAACCCCAGCCTCCGCATCCGCCGGTACAGGTTCGCCCGGTCGGTCTGGAGCAGCCGGGACG
>JBDTTZ010000436.1:0-14731 GCA_040008015.1 Gemmatimonadota bacterium | reverse complement strand
CGCTCCAGATCGCCTATCACTTCAACATTCCGGACCACGGCGCGGACCGGATGGGAAGAGACGGCACGCTCTACGAGCTGGCGCAGTGGTATCCCCGCCTGGCGGTCTATGACGACCTGCAGGGCTGGAACACTGACCCCTACCTGGGCCAGGGCGAGTTCTATCTGGAGTATGGCGACTTTGACTACGCCGTCACCGTGCCGGCCGGCTTCGTCGTCGCGGCGACCGGCGTACTCCAGAACCCGCTCGAGGTGCTGACCGCGACCCAGCGCGCCCGCCTAGCGCTCGCGGCGAAATCCGATACCTCGATCGCCATCATCACCCAGGCCGAGTTGACCTCGGGGGCGGCTCGTCCGGCCACCACCGGCACGCTGACCTGGCGCTTCAAGGCCCAGAACGTCCGCGACGTGGCCTGGGCGGCCGCGCCCAACTACCAGTGGGACGCCTCCGCCTACGACGGGATTATCGCGCAGGCCTACTACCGGCCCAGCTCCGCGCGCACCTGGTCGCGCGGCGCCGACATGAGCCGCTATTCCATCAAGGAGTACAGCACCCGCTGGTTCCGCTATCCCTATCCCCAGATTTCAGCGGTCGAAGGGCCGGTCTCCGGCATGGAGTACCCGATGCTGGCCATGGAAGCGAATGCCGGCACACCCGAGGAACTGTACAACGTGGTAACCCACGAGATCGGCCACAACTGGTTTCCGATGATCGTGGGTAGTAACGAGCGTCTGTACGCCTGGATGGACGAAGGCTTCAACACCTTCATCAATACCTTCTCGGAAGAGGGCTACTTCAAGCGGGACGATTCGGGGACCCGGAAGGGCGAGATGGGCTTCGTGATGCAGAACGACCAGCAGGCCAACGCCCAGCCGATGATTACCGCCGCCAACCGGTACAAGAACAACAACAACCTGGGCAGCCTGGCTTACGTGAAGCCGTCCATCATGCTGCTCACTCTGCGCAACAAGGTGCTGGGACCCGACGCCTTTGACGAGGCGTTCCGGGAGTACGTGAAACGCTGGGCCTTCAAGCACCCGCACCCCTCGGACTTTATCCGGACCATGAACAACGTCTCCGGCCAGGACCTGGATTGGTTCTGGAAGGAATGGATCTATAGCACGGCCACCCTGGACCAGGCCATCGAGAACGTCACCCAGCGGGTGCAGAACGGCTCCAACGTCGCGCGGATCACGCTCCGCAACCCGGGCCAGCAGGTGATGCCGGTCGAGCTGACGCTGACACTCCAGGACAGCACGACCCAGGTGGTGAAGCTGCCGGTGGAGGTCTGGTACAACGGTGATCGCTACATCGCGACGGTGGCGACACCAACGCCGGTCATCGCGGCGCAGCTCAACGCCGACGGGATGTGGCCGGACGTGAATCCGAATAACAACAGCTGGAAGGCGCAGTAACCATTGTAGCATTGTGGGATTGTGGGATTGTGGGATTGTGGGATTGTACAATTCTCAATCTTACGGCCTTCCTGGACATCCATTACTGGAGGTAGATCGTGCGCCAAGTTGCCTGGCTCCTCGTCCTGTTGCCTACCGGCCTCTTCGCCCAGCAACGCGCCTCCACGATCGCCCCGGTTCCCGACCCCGTTGCAGACACCAACCCGTTCCGCCGCCTGGAGCTCCCCGCCGCCAACACCATCCGCGAGGGTAGCGGCATGCCGGGGCGCGATTACTGGCAGCAACGGGTGAACTATGTCATCCGGACCACGTTGGACACGACGACCCGCACGCTGAGCGGTGAGGAACGCGTCACCTACAGCAACAACTCCCCCGACACCCTGCGCTACCTCTGGCTCCAGCTCGACCAGAACCTCTTCTCGTCGACCAGCCGGGGCCAGCTGATGGCCCCGGCCGATGCACGCATCGGTAGCGGTGGTCCCGAGGGCGGCGTCACCATCGAGAAAGTGGAGCAGCCGACGCTGACCGCCGCACCCGGCCGGCCGGCCCAGCGCTCGGCCACGCTGGTCTATACCATCAACGGCACCATGATGCGCCTAGACCTTGCTCGGCCCCTGCCGCCCCGGAGCAAGCTGGTCTTCGACGTCGCCTGGCGTTTTCCGTTCCTGGACGGCATGAACACCCGGATGGGGATTCTCACCGTGGACGGATCCACCATCTACGAAGTGGCGCAGTGGTACCCCCGGCTCGCTGTGTATGACGACGTCCGGGGCTGGAATACCGAGCAGTACCTCGGCAGCGGCGAGTTCTACCTGGAGTACGGCAGCTTCGACGTAAGCATTACGGTTCCGGCCGACATGATTGTGGGCGCGACCGGCACGCTCCGGAATCCCGAGCTGGTGCTGACAGCCCAGCAGCGGGCGCGACTGGCGCGGGCCTGGACCAGCGACTCCACGGTGATCATCCGCGGCAAGAGCGAGGTGAACGATCCCGCTTCACGACCGGTGTCCCGCACCGGCACGCTGACCTGGCGCTTCACCGCGGATAGTGTGCGCGACTTCGCCTGGACCGCCGCGCAGCACTTCATCTGGGACGCGGCGAGCGCCAACCTCGGCAAAACCCTGGTCCAAAGCCTGTACACAGATTCCGCAGATTCAATCTGGAATAGGGCCACAGAATATGGAAGGCTCGCCATTAATCGCTACTCGGAGCAGTGGTGGCCCTACCCCTACCGGTACGCGACCAACGTGTTCGGCGCCGAGAGCGGGATGGAATACCCGATGATCGTCTTCTGCAACCGGCCGACCGCGGAGACGCTCTACAGTGTGACCGATCACGAATTTGGACACACCTGGTTCCCCATGCTGGTGGGCAACAACGAGCGGAGATTTCCGTGGATGGATGAAGGGTTCAACACCTTCATGAATTCCTACAACTGGCGGCAGCAGTATCCCGGTACCTTCAATCGTCGGGGCGACGTTGGGACCCAGATGCAGTACGCACGGTCCGGACTGGAACGGCCTATCATGGCCGCGCCGGACCTTTCCGACGGCCGCACCCTGGGCAGCTCCGCTTACAACAAGCCCGGGCTGGCGCTGATCGTGCTTCGCGACCAGGTCGTCGGCGCCCAGCGATTCGATCCGGCGTTCCAGGAATACATCCGCCGCTGGCAGTACAAGCACCCCACCCCGGCGGACTTCTTCCGCACCATGGAAGACGGACTGGGCGAGGACCTGAGCTGGTTCTGGCGCAGCTGGTTCTACACCACGGAGACGATGGACCAGGGCGTGGACTCGGTCGTGGTGAAGACCGACTCTGCCGGCCACGCGGTGTCGCAGATCTTTCTGCGCAACGTAGGTCCCCAGCGCATGCCGGTGGTGATGGACCTCCTGATGGATGACGGGTTTACCCAGCGGGTGACGTTGCCGGTGGAGATCTGGATTGGAGGGAACACCTACGTCGCGACGATCCCGGGGCCGAAGAAAGTCACGTCAGTGCGGTTGAACCCCGACAAGGCGCTGCCGGACATGGGCGGGAACAACGACAACTGGCCGAGGACGCCTGGAGAGGAAATGCGGCCATAGTCGAGCTTTGAGCTTGAGATTCCTCGGTCGCCATGCTCCCTCGGAATGACATACCGCGGTTTTTCAGCAACCTGCTAGTGGGCCTCCAACGGATCCGAAAGCCTGAACACCTTCTCCCCCCGGTCGCCGACCCGGATCACCCGGGTTGAATCCCGCACCCACGCCGCCAGGTCCGCCCCGCCCGCGGAATCCACGGCCAGCATACCCGGTTCCCAGATCAGCTCCGAACGCGCCGAGTCGCCGGTAGCTCGGAGTTGAAGCAGGGAGGCGCCGGGAAAACCGCTGGGCGCGCCGGGCCGAACCCACTCCATCACCGTCGCCGGGATATTGCGGAGCGAGACCGGCGCGTCGCTGGTTCCCGCTTCGAGCCCGGGTCCCCAGATCACCAGCGGTACCTGCACGGTGGTGCGATACAGGTTGTGACCATGCCCGGTGAGGCCGTGCTCCCCGAATTCCTCGCCGTGATCCGAGGTGAGGATGACCCAGGTGTTCTTGAGCACGCCGCGTTGCGCCAGGCTGTCCAACAATCCCGCGACCTGGCCATCGAGATAGCGCATGGCGCCGGCGTAGGCCGCCTTTCCTTCTTCCAGCACTTGGGCGGCCGGAAGCCTTCCGTCGAAATCCTCCCGGAAGCGGAGACCGGGATCCTTCCCGCCGCCCATCGCGCGCAACGCGCTGTCATACGGGGCGGGCGGCAGGTACGGGTAGTGCGCGTCGAAGTAGTTGAGGAAGACGAAGAAGGGCCGGTCCTGGTGGCTGCTCAGCCAGTGCAACATATCTCCAGTGATCTGCGGCGCATGCCGCCGGCCCAGCATCTCGTGCCAGCCGATCAAGTTTCGAATCCGCGGGCTCTCCCCGACTTTCCGCAGCAGCATCGAGCTTCGCACCAGCTCGGCGGGGCCCAGTGTAAGGTTATGAAAGACCTGGAACCCCTGCGCGAGACCGGTCTCCCGGGAGACGTAGTTCCGGTTCCCGGCAAATCCCGCTGTCGAATATCCCAATTGGCGAAGCGTCTCGGCCAGGGTGGTGTAACCCGGACCGAGGGGGTGATCCCAGTTGGACCGGTGCTCCGAGGGCCAGCGTCCGGTGAACATGGACGCGTGGCTGGGCAGAGTCCACGAAGACGGGGCCAGCGCGACGGCAAACCGGACGCCACTACCCGCCGCGTGCGCGAGCCGCGGCAGGTAGTGCGCAAAGGCGTCGCCACCGTCGAAATCCAGGTCGCGCACCGTGTCCAGCATGATCAGCAGCACGTTCGGTGAGCCGGCCGGCGCGGAGGCCTCAACCGCCCGGCGCTCCTTCCACCGGGTCACTCCGAGTGCGCCGGCCAGAATCAGGACCACACTTGCCAGCGGCAGGAGCGTCCACCGCACCAGTCGGCTAAAGCCCGCCCTCCGCCGCCGATAGATCCGGGTACCCTGAAATGCCACACCCGCCGCCAGCGCAAGACTCGCCGCCCATTGAAGCCGGGGATAGGCGAGCAGGATGCCGAGGGTAACGAGCAGGATGAAGATGGGGATGACCAGCTCATTGGGAGGGCGGCGGCGCAGCCGCTGCACCAGGGTGAGCAGGAACCCCACGACCAGAAGGAACAGGAAGATTGCAATCGGCGCCATCCACACCGTGTCGTCGCCGATCAGCAGCAGCACATGTTTGCTCAACCGCTGGAGGGCGTGGACCGCGACCTCGCCCAGGCCGCCGACCAGCCCGAACCACAGGGCAAGGCGCACCAGTCCGGTCTCAGACGGTGATCTCGTTTCCAGGGAAGGATCCATGTCTTGCCGCCTCAGCGACCAAGGCTCAGGAGCCGTCGAACCCTCCAGAGCGGAATCCCGCGGGATGGATCGCCCGGTTTGCACCAGCGCGAGGTGGGAAACCGGGGCCAGATAAAACGGAGGACCTCCCCGGTGAATGCACCGGGACTGCGAGCAAGGGCCAGCGACATACCCAACGGGCTTTTCAAGCGAGCCGTGCGGCGCTCATGAAAGGTGCGCTGACTCATCCAGTAATGCAGCGGAGCCTGTCGTGCCTTGCTGGGGCCGGTGATGACCGGCTCGAGGTCCAGTCGATCCAGATCCAGTGCGATGAGAGCGCCAAGCTCGTGTTGCATTCGGCTCCCGCGCAAGGCGAGGAGCAGGTCGAGCAGGAGAATGGCCTGGCTTCCGGCATGGCGACAGTAATGCCGGATCAGCAGGTCACGCTCTATGGACGGGCCGGGAATCCACAGCGGCCCCACCGGGGATCGGTACCTGACCCGGGAACCGAGGATCTGCGAGGTCAAAGGCGCCTGGTAGCTCCAGGGCTCCGGTGAGCTGTGCAGCTCTACCGGCACACCGTGCGATCCGTCCGGTGGGCGAAAGCTGCGATGGTACGTTGCGGTAGCGGGGGTTGTCGTTTCTCCGTAGCCGGCTCTCATAAAGACCCGCGCAACCTCGGCGTGATCGGTTCCCGCCACGAGCAGATCGAGATCCACGCTGGGGCGACATGCCGGCGTGGGATAGAGCCGCGCGGCGAGCGGCCAGCCCTTGATGACCACCCAGCGCACTGGAGTCTCGTCGAGGAGGGATGCCAGTTGCCTGAGCTGGCGCTCAACCGCATGGGAGCGAGCCTGGGCATCGAGATCAGCGGCTTCGAGAGGGCGGCGCTCTTCGGGCCGGAGGTCACCGATCCGGGGGCCCAGCAGATGGACCGCGAGCGGACTCAGGCGGCCGGCCAGCAGTACGGCCGGCATTCCCTGCCACAGCGCAGGGGCGGGCGCCGGAGAGTGGTCGGGATCGAGCAGTTCGCGAAACACCCAGCGAACCACCTCCGGTTCCCGCGCTATCCGCATGCCTCGGCCAGCAGGTTACGCACGATGGGCCAGCTGGAATGAAGAGCGGCAAGATCGCCGGGGACGGTCAGCCGATAGACCGGAACGTTCGCGGCGCATTCGAGGATCTGCTCTTCCTGATCACTCAGGAATCCCCCAAGCAGGGCGTCGGCGAAAATCGCGAGCCGCTCTGCGCCGGTGACCGTGGCGAGGAGCGGATGGCTTCCTCGTACCACGGTTACCAGGCCCATCAGCCTCTGTTTTCCGAACAACGGCGAGAGGGGCACCAGCTTGCGGCCGTCAGCGGTGACCGAGTCTGTAGGTCCCACCCACGGCGCATCGGTCCGGAGCGCGCCCGGCAGTGGCAGGATGGTGAGATCCCGATCCATGGCCAGCACGTCATCTCCGGCTACCGGCCAACCGCCGGCATAGGCCAGAGCGGCCACCGTAGATTTGCCCGCGGCCGCGGGGCCGGCGATGGCGAGGAGGCCGCGGGGAGTCTGAATACCGGCCGCATGAAGGGGGGTGTATCCGGACACGGCCATCACCAGGGCGGTCAGCGGCCCCTGCCGCCGCAGCATTTCGGTCTCTGGCTGTTGACCCTCTGGTATGAACAGGTCAACGCCAACAGGATGGGGACCATGGACCTCGACTCCGGAATCATTCGAATAGCGGTGAATCCAGCCCCGCGAAGTTCGGCATGGCTTATCGCTGACCTCTCCCGGACAAGCTCCGCGAAGGTGAGCCACTTCCAGCAGCGACCCTCGGGAAGCGGCGATGAGCTTCCAGCTTTCAGCCAAACAGCGAGCCTCGGTCGATGTGATGCGCACCGATGTTAACATGGGGCCAAAGAGAAAGTGCCGACAACCTTCCGGTTGTACGGCACTTCACGAATGGATGTTGCCACCACTAGTCCCCGGAAGCAGGGCTCAGAAGGAAGTCATGGTGAAGTCGACGTCATTCCCGGGTACAAAGGCCCTGGTCAGATCGGTCAGCGAACCCAGCGGTGTGAGCCGCGGCGGCTCGAAACTGGTTTCAGGGACGGGCTCTGGGGTGATCGGCGCGCCATCCTGTTGCATCGAGGCTCCTGGCCGGATTTAGGTCTAACAGAATGGAATGTGACTACTCAGGCGAGAGCCGTCAAGCCATGGCATGGCCCCGAGATGCAGAAACTGACAGGAATTCCAGCCCACACAGCGCCAACCACGGCAGGACGAAGCCGGGGGTGCTTCCATCGGTCACCAGGCTGCTGGCCAGGTCGGCAGGACCACCCAGATCCGGAAGGCCCTCCGAACGGAGTTCCCGGTAACGGCGGACCAGCGACTCTCGCTCCCGGGACACCCAGGTCCGGTGATACTCCCGAAAATTCACTTTGGGGCGACGGTCAACCACACTCGCGGGAAGGTGCGGCCGAATCAGCTCCCGGAGGATCCCCTTGTGAGAACGAGAAGCCAGGTACTCGCGCTCGCTCACCCGCGCGAACTCCGCGAGAAACCCGGCTCCGTAGAACGGGCTTTCCAGGAGAAACCGGTCACCGGCTGCCGCCTGGATGACCGTTTCGAACAGCCAGCCGAATGCCGACTGCTTGAGGACATGCACCAGCAGGCTTCGCACCGAGCTCCCCGCGGCCGCGATTTCCTCATCGCTCATGCCCGGGCTCCGGTGCCGGGTCAGCAGCGGTCGGACCACGCTGCTCCACCAGAGCCGCGGGATGGAAACCGGCATGGCTTCCGCCAACCCGGCAAAGTGGCGGTGGATTCCGGCGAGATTTCCCCGGCGGGCCAGGCTCAACTCGAGGCCGACACCCCGGAAGAGCACATCACCGCCAAGCCCGTTGAGCACCACCGAGCAACCGCGGTGCTCGAGGGCGGCAAACAGCTGTCGCATGGCGGCCGATTGCATATCCACGAACGGCGATAGCCGCTCCTCGATCACGGCCTGGGCGCCGGGCCATACCGACTGGTTCATCGGGTCAATCGTTATCCGTTCCAGCCCCAGGTGATCCGCCACGGCCTGCTGCCACTCGTCTTCGTTGGCCCGGTTGCCCGGGTACACGATCGATGCAAGGAAGGGAGGCGGTGCGCCGGATGCCCGCGCCGCCGCGCCGGCCGCGGCCGCAACGCCGGAGGAGTCGAGCCCTCCACTCAGGAGGACCGCGGACTGCCGGCTACCGATCATGGTGTCGCATTGCTTCACCAGAGAATCCCACAGCTGCGGCGCCGTATGCCCAGCCGGTTCCGGCGGCAGCTGCCACCAGCGGGATTCCGTCCCCTCCCCCGACATGCTTACCCGCACCTGGTGCCCGGCCACCACGCGCCGCACACCGCTGAAATGCGAAGCTCCGTCATCGGGATACACATGACGAAGCAGCCCGCGAACTACCGGGAGATTGACCGGCGGGTAGGGCTCGAGCCGCGCCAGGTCACCGGGGAAACAGGCGAGATGGAGGGTGTTGCCGAGGAAGCGCCAGCAGAACGGCTGGGTGCCGAGCGGATCCGCCGTGAGGCGGACCGAACCGTCGGGGAGCCGGAGCCAGCCCGCGCTACCTGCGGAATCGGTGGACAGTTCCTGGATACGGGGATCGTGAATGCGGACCGGAAGGCGACCCGGTTGGTTCACGAGGCTCTCACGATGAGTCCGCGTTGCAGCAGGTCCTGGACGATCATGGAGACCATTTCCATCCCTTCTTCCCGGGAAATCGGCCAGTGCGCCACCACCTCGTCGCAGATCCAGGCTATCCCCTGCCCGGCTTCCAGTGCCTTCCAGACCTGGGCTCCCGATGAGTTCAAACTGTAGTACTCGCCCTGGTCGAGATCGAGCACAATTAATTCGCCGTCCAGCTGGCGGGTCCGGACCGACGGACTGATTGAGAAACGCTCGTCACCTGTCACGTGTTACTTGTCACTTGTCACTTGTCACTTGTCACTTGTCACTTGGTTAGGGGACCAGGCTCGTCACGTCGAGAACCACAAGCGCCGGACTGCCGGGGTCCTTGGCGCCAAAGGCGTACAGCCGGCCGCCGATGGTCGCGAAGGTCGCCGTGTGGATCCCGGTTGGCACCATGTAGGAGGCGATGGACACCGGGTGGGCCGGATCGGCCAGGCTATAGAAGTAGAATCCGTTGCTGGTGCCGCCCTCGGCGCCGAACATCACCATATTCCCGTCGGCAGTTACCTCCACGTCGCTGACGGTTACGATGGCATTGGTGATGACGGAGTCAACCAGGCTGGGAGCGCCGTTCAGGTCGAGCTGCCATACCTTGAGCGCGTTGCCCGGCACTCCGCGGTTCCCCCAGGTACCGGTGTAGGCATACCCGTTGTGAATCCAGAGGTCCGAGGTGAATCGCTCCGGCACGTTGTTCCCTCCCCCGGCGAGCGCAAAGGTGCTACCGTCAAAGGAAAGCTGCCAGAGCCCATTCACCATGTCGGAGAGGTAGATCGAGCCGTTGTCCTGCTGCACTCCCCACACGTAGGAGCCGGCCTGGGGAACGAAGCGGTCGATCTCCCGCGAGGCCAGGTCGCCACTCAGCGTGCCGCTGACGTCGAGCGCGACGACCCCGCCGTTGTAGTAGGCGGCGAACAGGATTCCGTTGGCCTCGTCCATCCAGAAATTGTGCGTCCCGGCCGGCGTGGGAGCACCCATATGATAGAAAGCGACCTCGGTAGGGTTCGCGAGATTGGAGACGTCCAAGACGTGGATATCTCCTGACGACGAGGTGCCGATGGACCCGGGACCCTCCTGCCCCACGAACAGGTACTTCTTCGCACCGTTCGGGTTATGGAACCACCACGAGTTGTGGGTTTCCCCGCCGGCGGTAGTGGACCCGATCAGCACCGGGTTGGATGGACTGCCTCCCTTGATTCCGTTCCCCACGTCGTAGATGAGGATTCCCTCGTTCCACGCGCTCACGAACGCGATGCCGTCTCGCACGTAGGTGTCGTGAATCCCGTAGTTGGGGAGGATCGAGACCTCGGCCATGAGATAAGGGCCGCTCCCGCCCAGCGAGTTAGGGGAAAAGGTCACCCGGTACTTGGTGGTATCGCTGGAATTCAGGCTCGGCGCGCGAGCCAGGACCTGCTGCACGCCGACCACCGCACCCAGCGTGAAGGTGGCCGAGGCCTTGCCATCCGCACCGGTCACCGAGCTGTCCACGTCAACCGAGCCACCGCCGTTCAGCACGGTCCAGTACACCTTCACGCCGGGGATCGGGGTAATGCTGTCCCTGGCGATGACCGTGAATGGCACCGGCAGCGTCGTCGTGCTGGGCGCCCGCTGGGCGATCCCACCCGCCGCGGCAAGGCTCTTGCCTCCGGGCGGCGGCGGATTGGGGCCATTGCTGTCACTACTGCACCCGGCAACTGCCAGCAGAACAAGACAAAGGCCGGCAGCATAGCGTAATGTGGTCATGTGATGGTCCATTCAAGATCGAGACGATCGACGAAACGGCCGACGCCAAGGGCCGAGGCGCGTCGGACTTCGATTGATTTTGTTTCTTTGCGACTTCGCGTCTTTGCGTTGATTGCTCACGATACACTACATGTGATTCATATTTTGCATGGCCGGAGCGGCAACGCCATAGCGCCCCATGCGATGGCCGAGCATTCTCCAGACGATCCGCACTCCGACGGAGCCGGACCAGATGGTGTCATCGCCGAACAGGTTCTGAGGATCGAACAATCCGCTCAATGCCTTTACCCTGGCGTGGGAAACTTCGATAAAGGGCTCGACGTTGAGGCCGGACTGGGTCCGGAACGCGGTGAAGCCGTATCCCCCGGTGTGAACGGTCCAACGGCTGATACCCAAGATACTGTTGTCCAGGTGGGGCCGTTGGGTCCGGAAAGGATCAAGCAGCCGCGCTTCCTCCGGGCGCTCGGTCCGCTCGAAGCGGTAGTATGCCCGGTGCCGGCTCTTCCGGACCTGGGCCTCACCCAGCCACGAGTGATAGACGAAGAAGCCGTTCGCCTCCGAAGTCCTGGCGTACTCCAGCAGGGCGTACACCGGCAGGCCGGCAATCTCGCGCTGCCAGCGGCCGGAAACATTCCACTTGGCCTGGTCCGGCCCCTGTCCTGGACGGTGTTCCGGCGAATGCACGCCCGCCCGAGACACCTGCAACTCCACGCCGTCACTCGGCAGCAGCGTCCCGCGCAGCGCCCAGGAATCTCCGAAGCGGCTGAGCAGCGGCCACTGCCCGGGTCGCTCCGGCTCGTCACCATTGAACAGGCTTCCTTCGATCATTACCGGTCCCCAGGCGACACCGGCCACCGCTACCGCGCGCTCCAGGATCTGGCTGAAATGATGGTTGACCGGGTAGCGAAGTGGAGGACGACTCATCGGGTCGTCGGTACCGAACGCCGCGAACCCCTTCCCCGCGCTCAACGACACCGAGAGCGGTCCATCCAGTCGGCCGAGCACGTCAGTGCCGGTAAGCATCAACTCGTGAACGTAGGTGTGGGGATGGCGACGGTCGATAAAGCCTTCTCCCCAGTCTCCCGGGGCCAGCTCGCCGCGATCGAGGGTCCAGCCTTCGACGTTCGCCGTGGCGTGGAATCGAAGCCGGCCGCCGAAGCTGCTGGCATCCAGCATCAGCACCGGCTGCACGACGCGCAGCTCGCTCAGTCTGCCGCCACCTGGAACGGGGTCGGCCCGGGTGTAGGACGGCACCGCCTGGCCGGAGAGCTGGAGATCAATCGGGTGCTGGGCTATGATCGCCGTCGGGTGGAACAACCCTACAGCTGCAACCAGACGGGCAGACGAAACAGCTGCGGTGCGTGCGTGCAGGAACATCTCCTTATCTTAAGTTTCGAGGCGCTTTACCGCGGGGAGCGCAGGGAAGCCGGGACGGCGCACCAAGCTCAACATTGGAACTATGCTGCAGCACGCACTACGATGCCGGAGACGACAACCGTCTCACCCAGTCACACATCTATTTACGCGCGCCCAGGCTCGCGCCGAGGTAGTCGCGATACATCCGGGAAATCACCTCGATCCTGATCTCCTTGGGACAGGCTGCTTCGCATTCTCCGAACCAGGTGCAGCCGCCGAATCCTTCGATATCCATCTGGCGGACCATGCCCAGCGCGCGCTCCTGCCGCTCCGGCTGGCCCTGGGGCAGCACCCCCAGGTGGGTGATCTTGGCGCCGGTGAACAGCATCGCCGCCGCATTGGGACAGGCCGCAACGCAGGCCCCGCACCCGATGCACTGGGCCGCGTCCATCGCCAGCTCCGCCCGTTCCTTGGGGACCGGTATGGTGTTGCCCTCCGGCGCGCTCCCCGTCGGAACCGAAATGAATCCTCCGGCCTGGATGATCCGGTCGAACGCACTCCGGTCCACGACCAGGTCGCGGATGACCGGAAAAGCCCGGGCCCGCCACGGCTCGATGTACAGCGTGTCGCCGTCCCGGAAGCTCCGCATGTGGAGCTGGCAGGTGGCGGTCGCCCGCTCCGGTCCGTGGGCGACGCCGTTGATCATGAGGCCGCAGGAGCCGCAGATCCCTTCCCGGCAGTCGTGGTCAAAGGCGATCGGCGCTTCGCCGCCGGCGATCAGCCGCTCGTTCACCACGTCCAGCATCTCGAGGAATGACATATCCGGACTGATGTTGTTTGCCTCATACTGGACCATTCGGCCAGGGGCATCAGGACGGGGTTGTCGCCACACGTGCAGTGTGAGTCTCATCGGTTTCTTGATCTCCAGTCGGTTCTCAACCGCAACATCTTACCACGGAAGCACGGAAGTCACGGAAACAACCACGGGCCCAACCGCATAGTGATTGAAGCGTGCTTCAATTCTTTGAAAGCGATGTCAGCCAGCCGTGTCCGTGCAACCTTCCGTGATTTCCGTGCTTCCGTGGTGCACTTTTTCAACAACTACTTGTAGCTACGCTGCGAGAGATGCACCCGCTCGAACTCCAGCACCTCTTTTTCCATCCGGGGCGGCTTCCCTTCCCCAGCATACTCCCAGGCCGCGACATAGGCGAAGTGCTCGTCGTCCCGCCGGGCTTCGCCGTCCGGGGTCTGGCTCTCCTCGCGGAAATGACCGCCGCAGGATTCCTTCCGGTGCAGCGCATCCAGGCACATCAGCTCGGCCAGCTCGAGGAAATCCGCGACCCGGCCCGCCTTCTCCAGCGACTGGTTCAGCTCCTCGCCCTGCCCGAGCACCCGGACGTTGGTCCAGAATTCCTTTCTGATCGCGGGGATGCGCTCCAGCGCCGTCTTGAGGCCGGCCTCGTTGCGCGCCATCCCGCAGTAATCCCACATCAGCTTGCCCAGCTCGCGGTGAATCGAGTCCACGGTGCGGGTTCCCTGGATGGAGAGCAGCTTGCTCGTGCGGCTCCGCACCGCATCCATCGCCTCGCGCACCTCGGGCGAGTCCAGGGTCACCACGCCGGGCCGCACCTGCGCCAGGTAGTCCCCGATAGTGCCGGGCAGCACGAAGTAACCGTCGGCCAGGCCCTGCATCAGCGCGCTCGCGCCCAGCCGGTTGGCGCCGTGGTCCGAGAAGTTGGCCTCGCCGGTGACATACAGGCCGGGAACGTTGCTCATCAGGTTGTAGTCCACCCAGAGCCCGCCCATGGTGTAGTGCACCGCGGGGTAAATCCGCATCGGGACCTGGTAAGGATCCTCGGCCGTGATCCGCTCATACATTTCGAAGAGGTTGCCGTAGCGCTCCTGGATGACCTCGTGGCCCAGTCGCCGGATCGCGTCGGCGAAATCGAGGTACACACCCAAGCCGGTTTCACCGACTCCGCGCCCCTCGTCGCAGACCTCCTTGGCGCCCCGGGAGGCGACATCGCGGGGGGCGAGGTTGCCGAAACTGGGATACTTTCGTTCCAGGAAGTAGTCGCGCTCGCTCTCCGGAATCTGGCCTGGTGGTCGCTTATCGCCCTTCGCTTTCGGCACCCAGACCCGCCCGTCGTTCCGGAGCGACTCGCTCATCAGGGTCAGCTTGGACTGGTGGTCGCCGCTGACCGGAATGCAGGTGGGGTGAATCTGGGTAAAGCAGGGATTCCCGAAGGCAGCGCCCCGTTTGTAGGCCCGCCAGATCGCGGTCGCGTTGCTGCCCTTCGCATTGGTGGAGAGATAGAAGACGTTGCCGTAGCCGCCGGTCCCCAGTACCACCGCATCGCCCAGGTGAGCCTCGATCTCACCGCTCAGGAGATCGCGGGTGATAATCCCCCGCGCTTTGCCGTCGACCACGATGAGATCGAGCATCTCGGTGCGGGGGTACATCGTCACCGATCCCGCCGCCACCTGCCGCTCCAGCGCCTGGTAGGCGCCCAGCAGGAGCTGTTGCCCGGTCTGTCCCCGGGCGTAAAAGGTGCGCGAGACCTGGGCGCCGCCAAAGGAGCGGTTGGACAGGGTGCCGCCATATTCCCGCGCGAACGGCACGCCCTGCGCCACGCACTGGTCAATGATGTTGACGCTGA
>JBDTTZ010000435.1:0-7558 GCA_040008015.1 Gemmatimonadota bacterium | reverse complement strand
GTGTGGCTCGACCTGAGCAAGGGACTGGGATGCCCGGTGGGCGCGGTGCTGGCGGGCTCCCGCGATTTCATCCGGCAGGCCTGGTACGTGAAGCACCGGCTGGGCGGCGCGATGCGGCAGGCCGGCATCATCGCGGCGGCGGGGATTTACGCGCTCGTGCACAACGTGACCCGACTCGCGGAAGATCACGCCAACGCGAAGCGGCTGGCGGAAGGCCTGGCCGGGATCAAGGGAATCGCGCTGGATCCCGGCCTGGTGGAGACCAACTTTGTCATCTTCGACGTCAAGGGCACGGGACGGACGCCGGACCAGCTGGCCGAGCGGCTGGAGAAGGAGGGAGTCAGTTTCAGCGTTCAGGGGCCAACGCTGCTCCGGGGAGTGACGCACCTGGATGTCAGCAGGGGGGACATTGAGAAAGCGCTAACCATCGTCCAGGGAGCTCTCGCCCACTGATCTGGTTCTTGCCGGTTTCCACCTACCGCGAAAGCACGAAAACAGGAAAGGATTGTCTCTAGAGAGAAATAGGTTTGCTAAACGGAAAGGACCGGGGCGAATACCTCCCGGTCCACGTTGCCGCCGGACAACACGACCGCCACCCGTTTTCCCTTCATCATTTCCTTCTCCCGCATCAGCGCCGCCAGCGCGATGGCCCCAGCCCCTTCGGCAACATTGTGGGTGGCCGTGAAGTAGAGGCGCATGGCCTCCCTGATTTCGGGGTCCGGCACCATCACGACCCGCTCCAATCCGTGAAACATGACGGCGAGTGCTTCGGCGTCCGGTACCCGGCAGGCGACCCCGTCGGCGAACGTGTCGGCGCTGGCGGTAGCCAGCAGCTCGCGGTGGCGGAACGACAACGCATATGCCGGCGCCCCTTCCGCCACCACGCCGACCACCCGGGTGGACTGGTTGAGCGCGTTCCTGGCCGCTATCACGCCGCAGGAGCCCGATCCCATCCCGATCGGCACGTAGATCGTATCGATGTCGTTCACCGCCCGGAACAGCTCCAACCCGTAGGTCGCGACCCCGCGCACCAGCAGCGGATGGAACGAAGGCACCCGGTGCAGTCCCCGCTCCTGCGCCAGGCGCGCCGCGTGCTCCGCCGCCGCCTGGAAATCGTGGCCCTCTTCGATCAACTCAACGCCCAGCGCCCGCATCGCGGCGTTCTTTTCCCGGCTGTTGCCGTGGGGAACCACGACAGTGGCAGGCAGGCCGACCTTGCGCGCCGCGTACCCGATGCTCTGTCCGTGATTTCCCCGCGTCGCGGTGATCACCCCGGCGACCACCGCCTGCTGGCGCAACCACTCGAGATACACCAGGCCGCCGCGAACCTTGAATGCGCCGGTCGGAAGATGGTTCTCGTGCTTGACCCAGATGTCGCAACCGGTGGCCTGGGCCAGCAGCGGCCATTGGAGCTGTGGAGTGGGAGCCAGAAAGCGATGGACGAAGAGCGCGGCGGCATCCAGCTCGGCGAGGTTGATCATCATCGCAAAATACCCCGTTTTTCCGGTCCGTGTCGCCGAAAAATGATGCCGGTCTTCGAGGTGTCCCTGGCTAGCTTGGCGGTGCCGTCAGTCACGCGTCTGCCGTCAGCGCATCAACGCCAAGGAGGTTGTCATGTCACGCAGCACGTGGCTCACCACGGTGGGGCTGTTGGGGGCGCTCGCCGGATGCGCCGATCAGTCCACTCCCACCGCTCCACCACCCGGTGCTCCAGCGATTCAGAGCTCCGCCGCTCCCGCCGGGCAGCAGGAAAGGATGGAACGCCTGGCCCGGCGGTTCGCCCTGGCGCTCGGCGATCCTGGATTCCGCAGCCGGGTCCGCGCCAGCATGGAGCAATCCCGATTCCCGGAACACAAACTGTACTTCCAGGGCTATCTCACCGGATCCAACCGCCTGGTGCTCAAAGAGCTGGCGCGAGAGAGCGGGGCCAGTGAGACGGAGATCGAAGCCGACGCCGCCAACTCCGTGGCGCTCGAGCTCTACATGCCGGTCCGGGAGCACCGGGCGAGGTGGGCCGGCGACGCCCAGGTCCTGGTCGCCACCGCGTTCGCCGACGGCGACGTCCCCATCGCGTTCGATACCCGGGGCCATCGCATCGAGCTGGATCCTGCCACGCCGCCTGCGATCCCGGTGATCGCCATCGAGCCGGTCGAGACCGACTTCAGCCAGCCTCCCGGCGGCCCGTCAGGTGCGAAGTGCACCGACTGTATTCCTCCTCCACCGGGCGGCGGAGGCGGTGGTGGCCCCGGCGGGACCCCTCCGGCACCCGGTTTGTACATGAGCTATGCCCATGTCAATCCAGTGTTTGAGGGTTGGTTGAAGGGCGACCCCGAATATGAAGTGCACATCCTGGGGCAGACGGGGCAGACCGACTCGCTCAAGAGTTACCAGTGTGCCGGGGAGCATGCGGGCGGGCCGTACACGTACGACCAGAACAGCGAGAACTGGTCCGGTAGCGTCCTGCTGTTCAGCCAGACACAGCTGGACAACTACAAGGCTCAGCACCCGGGTCAGAGCATCCGCGTATTCCTGGTCGAGGACGATGACACCGCGTGTGACATCCGTAGCACGACCGGAACCTTCGAAGGGATTCTGCAGGTCGTTGATGCTGCATACCAGGCATACACGGGTGGGCGTGATACCACCGTAGGCGTCTTGAAGTACCTGGATCAGGCGCGCTCGTTCCAGAAGCTCTTATCGAAGCTGGCCCATCTCATTACGACAAACGACGAGATGGTCGGCAATGCCATCGAGGATTCGGTGATCGGCCAGTACTATCCCGGCGCGAACTGGATTGTCAAAGGCGAGAACAACGTGACAACCGGCTGGCTGAAGCTGGTCATGCGTTAACACTCTTCACCGGCGGGGAGGCACCCCCTCCCCGCATTGGAGGCAACATGCGCATTGTACTGACATTCGCGGCAATTCTGGCCGCCGTTGTTTCACATTCCGCCTCCGCCCAGCAACGGCATTGGGGGATAACTCCCGAGATTGGGTTCAGCCACTTTCACGGCACCGCGCGCGACGAGACCACCAATCCAGAGGTATCAGCCGGGCCCTCACCGAGCACCAGTGTTGGCTTTCGGCTGGATCGTGAAATCGGCCGGGTTCGGCTTGGGATCACTCTTATCTACGAGGAAACTGGCCTGGTCGAGGGCAATAGTGACATCTCGGTGACCGCCAATAATGTCTTGAAGCTGTTAGGGCTTCATCCTGAGCTGTCGGCAGCCGTACTCCGGCTCGGAAGGGCCTCTGTTCGTGCGCACGCAGGGGCGGCAATCGATAAATGGAGCCCGGCCGACGAACCGTCTCGGACGCGGTTCGGCCTGCTGGCTGGATTGACCCTTGAATCCCCATTGAGCAGTGGAGCAAACCTGAGCATCCGCTGGGAAGGAACTTCCAGTCGTAGCATTCTGGCCGAGGACGACCTGCCGGCGGGATTCGAGCTTCATAACACCTTTCACAGCCGACTTGGCCTTGGCATCCGGCTCGGCCTCTAGATCGGGCCGCTGGCTAGCCCTGCAACAGCTCCGCGCGAAGGACGCGAAGTAGCGCGGTGACCGCGAAGAACAGCAACAGACATATGGGTGGCTAGCATGGATGGATCGAAGCAGGTCAATCAATGGACAAATGTCGTTATCGGGTTGGCTTTGAAGGTGCACTCCAGGCTGGGGCCCGGGCTGTTGGAGCATGTCTATAGGAGATGTCTGGCGCATGAAATTGGCAGGGCAGGACTCAGAGTGGAATCCGAGGTCTCAGTACCCCTGGTCTACGACGACCTCAAGATTGAAGCAGCCTACCGGTTGGACATCCTGGTGGAGGACGCGGTCATTGTTGAAGTAAAGTCGATCGCGAAGGCGCTGCCAGTTCATCATTCCCAGCTACTCACGTACCTGAAGCTCAATTCAAAACCGGTTGGGATCTTTCTGAATTTCAACACAAAGCGGCTATCAGAAGAACTGAAGAGAATTGTGAATAATCCGTAGTGGCTGTTTCTTCGCGGCCATCGCGCTACTTCGCGCCCTTCGCGAGGAGCTGTTGCCGGGCCTCCCTCGCGCACGATCCAGCGGGACTAGTACCGCTCCAGGTCCTTACCAATCACCACCCGTCCGGTGTACCCACCCTGGCGCACCCCGGCCAACAATTCCTCGTCGGTACCTCCCATCCGGACCAGGTGGTGCAGAATGACCAGGCCGGGCCCCGCAGCCGCCGCCAGCTGCCCCACTTCGACATCCGAGGTGTGAAAGCTCCGCATGTAACTCGGCCACTCCGATCCGTCGGGGCGCTCTTCAATCTTGAGGTGGGAGGCGGGATAGGCTTCATGGATCAGGATGTCCACGCCGCGCGCGGCCTCCTCAAGTGCCGGGCTGAACCGGGTGTCCCCCGAGATCACGATGGACCGGCCCGGGGCGTCAATCCGGTACCCGAACGCATACTTCCAGCTTCCGTGGGGCACCGGGATCGCGGTGATGCGAACGCCGCCGCTGTCGTACACTACGCCGGGAGCAATCTCGTGTACCGCCACCGCGTACCCATTCTCGGTCTGGTGCTCCAGGCCGGTGGTGCGCACCTCCTCGTCCTCCCGCCAGGCGGCCAGGATGTGATCGGTCATGGCCTGGAGGCCGGGAGGGCCAAAGGCCTGGAGCGGCTGGCGCCGCCCCATGACCCACGAGGTCAGGATGAGGTCAGGGTAGCCGAGCGTGTGATCGCTGTGCAGGTGGGTGATGAACAGCGCGGTCACGCCGTTGATGGGAAGTCCCGCAGCGGCGAGCTGCCGCATGACTCCGGGGCCGGCGTCAAACAGGAACACGCGGGAACCGGCGACGACAGCGGTCGCCGGTCCCGACGCTTCGGGGTTGGGCCGCGGCATCCCGGTGCCAAGCAGAACGATGGTGGTGGAGTCGGGCAGGGCGGGCGCCGGCGGCGAGGCGTTTCGGGTCAGACTTGCGGGGATCGCCAGCGCCGCAATCACCAGCCCGGCGAGCACCAGAACGGTCAGCGTCCCCGATTTCATGGGACTGCTACGCCGCGACCTTGCGCCCGCAGCTCTCGCAGAACCGCCCATCGGACGGCAGGACAGAGCCGCAACCGTCGCAGGCGTGGCCGGTCGGCAGCCTGGTACCGCAATGAGAGCAGAAGATCGCGTCCGATTCCGGCCGGGGACCGCAGGTGGGACAGCTCGGCGCCGTACCGCCTGAGCGGATCGCGCGGACCTTGGCGGCGATAACCGATTCGACCGCGGCGGCGCTGTCCACCCCGGATGGGGGAACCTCGCCGGCGGCGGATTGACCGGTTTCGTCTTCCGCGCGCATGGCCTCCACGGCCTGGCCGGTATACCTGGCCATCAGCATCTGGTAATCGGTATCGGAAAGCTTGCCCGTCTCGCGATCGAACTCGATTTCCTTGAGTGCGGCGAGCGCGATGCCCTTGGGGGTCTCTTCCGGATCGATCCACTCGACGGGCCCGTTCACGCGTCCGCGATTGCGGCGAAGCAACGGGGACACGACAAAGGCCAGCACCAGCGCCCCCAGGACAAGGGCCGCGGCGGCTTCAATCAGCATTCGGGCTCACGACCAGGAGGGTGAAGGTGCCCGGCACCATCGGACGCCGGGGACGGGGCTGTTCCGTGGTCGCGGCCGGCGCCGCTCCGAATTGGGCCGAGGTCAGGAAAATACGCCCGGTCACCGCGTCGAGCGACATCGTACGGGCGCCCGCCTGCGTCGGGATGTTCCCGACCACGGCGAAGCTGTCGGGAGACACCTCGCGAATCATGGTGAGCGTTCCGTCTCCGTTGGAGCTGAAGGCCAGCTGCCGCTTCGGATCGAAGCCGGCGCCATCCACCCCGTCCCCGATGTGCAGCGTCGCCACGACCTTTCCGGTCGCCGGGTTCAACACCGCCATCAGGCCATTGCCGCAGGCCGCGAACAGGCGGTTATGCACCGCATCGAAGGCGAGACCGCTGGGCTCCTCGCAGGGGGACAGGGACCAGGTATGCAGGACCTTGAGCTCCTGGGTATCGAACACCGCGATGCTGCTCGAGTCTTCCAGGTTGACGTATATCATCCCCGTCCCGTCGGCGATCGCTTCCTCGGGCTTGCCGTTCAGGGTGACGGTGCCAACCACCGAGCCGCTCGCCGGGTCGATCGCGGTGGCGTTCGCGCCGCGGCCATTGAAGGTGAACACCCGGCCGCTGACCGGGTCGAACATGATCGCGTCGGGATTGGCCCCCGTGACCTTTACGGTGCCGATGGTTGCCAGAGTCTTCAGGTCGAAAATGGTGACCGAGGTGTCGCGCCCATTGCTGGTGAATCCCCGGCCCACCGACGGCACCGCCACGATGCCGTGCACGCCGTTGGTGTTGGGGATGTCACCCACCACGCTCAGGTTGTCGAGATCGAGCACGACGACGTGGCTGCCGTGAGAGACGTAGATCCGGTGGGTCACGGTATCGGCCAACAGGTAGTCCCACCCGGTGTCGCCACCCAGCACGACCCGCTTGCTCACGGTGTAGTGGGGACCGGCCTGGGCCGGCGCAGCGCCGGGCAGGAGCGCGGACAGCATCAACGCGACGGTGGCGGAAACTCGGTTCATAGATCCTCATCCTTGGTGAGTGCCCGGTGCAGCCGCTCCAGCTCCTCCGGAGTTGCCTGCGATGCAGCGGATGGCACCGGCACGGCTGCCAGGCCGCTCGTGCCTTCGGCGAGACTGACCTTCCGGCGGCGGACCAGGTAGGCGCCCAGCAGAGACGCAGCCACCAGGATCACCGCACCCGGCACCAGGTACCCGGCCAGGTTGAAGCCCTCGGGACGCGGCGCCATCAACGCCTGCTCCCCGTATTCATCCACGAACCGCTGCACGATCTGCTCGGGATTGAGCCCGGCCTCGTAGAAGCCGACCACCTCGCGATGCAGCCGGGGCGAGGTTTCGCAGGAGAAGTCGGTGGTGCGACAGGTGAAGATGTCGAGGTTACAGCCGCAGGAGCAGCGCAGCCGATGCTCGATCCCCTTGATCACTTCCGAGTTGTCGGCCTCGGTAACGCGCGGCCGCGAGCGCCCGACCGAGTAAGGATCCCGCAGGGTGCCGGTCTCGCCGCGACCGGAAAGCGAGTCCAGTTGCTGGCCGCGCAGCACGCTGGGTCCCAGCGTCACTGCGCCGCCGATGGCTGAGAGCTTCAGGAGATTTCTACGGGTCAGCATTTCAACATGCCATATTTCTGGTATCGGAATGGTTGATCAACTGCTCAACGTTACGAGCCGGTCCCAACCAACGTCACTCCATACCCGGCCTGGGTCCGGCGCTCCGCCACCGGGAGCGGGCCGCCGGGCCACATGGTAATGAGCCCGCCGATCGCCAGGATGACGCCGCCGAACCAGAGCCACCAGACCAGCGGAATGATGGTGACCCGATACACGGCCTCCTCGGTGCCCTCCACCGAGCCGGCGAAGACCAGGTAGAGATCCTCCCGGAGATCGCTGCGGATACCGACCTCGGTCGAGGGTTCAAAGGTCGGGCGGCCCAATCCATCTACGTGCTGCCGCTTCTCGGATTTCAGGATGCC
>JBDTTZ010000434.1:0-2390 GCA_040008015.1 Gemmatimonadota bacterium | reverse complement strand
CCCTGGATGGAACGGTGATCGGACAGCACCTGGGCTACGCGCGCTACACCATCGGACAGCGGCGGGGGCTGCCGGGTGGATCCCCTGCCCCGCTTTTCGTCGTGGCACTCCGACCCGAGCGGCGCGAGGTCGTGGTCGGCTCGGCCAAGGATCTCATGGCTTCCGCGGTGCAGATGGAAGAGGTCAACTGGTTGGGCGAGCCGCTCCAGGAGGGAGACACCTGCACGGTGCAGATCCGGTATCGGTCCAAAGCGGTGCCGGCGGTGGTTATCCCTCACCCCTTGGCCCCCTCGGCCCTTCCCCTCACCCCCCAACCCCCCTCTCCCATTCTGGGAGAGGGGGAACACATCATGGGATTGACGCTCGCCCTGCTCGAGCCGGCGCGGGCGATCACGCCGGGACAGTCCGCGGTACTGTACGGTTCCGACGAGCGGGTCCTCGGTGGTGGCATCATTGCCGGGAGCGAGCGGCCGGCGGGCCGAGCGCTGCCGATCATGGCGGAGGTATGAGCATGCGTCTCGTGGTGCTGGCCCTTCTCGTCCCGACGGTGCTTGCCGCGCAGGAGCGGCACCCGATCACGGTGGACGATCTCCTGGCGCTCAAGGTGATCGGCGATCCGCAGCCCTCGCCGGACGGCACCCGGGTCGCCTACACCGTCTCCACTCCGTCGCTGCAGGACAACCGGAACATCTCCCGGATCCGGATCGTCACGGTCGAAGGCGGGCAGACCCGCGATGTGCCCAGCGGGACCGGCAGTGACCGGGCGCCGCGCTGGGCACCGGACGGGAAGTCGCTGGCCTTTGTCTCCACTCGTGAAGGGGGTCCCCAAGTCTGGCGTTATTTCCCCGACAGCTCGGCGGCGCCGGCCCGGGTCACGTCGGTCACCTCGGGGATCAACGATTTTCTCTGGTCGCCCAACGGCCGGACGCTGTTTTTCTGGAGCGACATCGCCTGGCCCGGTGACCAGGAGATCACCCGGCGGAACGGCGAATTTCCCACCGACGCGAAGATCTGGTCCGACCTCTTCTTCCGGCACTGGGACGAGTGGCGGGTGGGAATCCGGCAGCACCTCTTCCGTTTCGACCTGGCGGACGGATCGGCCACCGACCTGACGCCGTACGATCGCGACGTGCCGACGCTGGCCCTGGGCGGCGCCGACATCGCGCTGTCGTCGCCGGGCACCGAGATGGCCATGGTGTTCAATCCCGACACCGCGATCGCCACCAGCACCAACAACGACATCTTTGTCCTGGGCCCCGACGGCAGCGGGCGGCAGATTATCACTACCAGCCCCGCAAACGACAACAGCCCCACCTACTCCTGGGACAGCCGCTACATCGCCTACCTCGCCATGGCGGTCCCCGGGTTCGAAGCGGACCGGCAGCAGATCTGGCTCTACGAGAGGGCCACCGGGCGGCGCAGCGCGCTGGCGGCAGACTGGGACCGGAGTGTCGCCGCGATTGCCTGGACCCACGACTCGCACGGATTGATCGCGGAGGTCGAGGAGCGGGGCGGGCACGCCTTCTACCGGGTGGACGTCCCGGAGGGGCGGCGCACCCGGCTGGTAACCGGCGGGGTCAACAGCTCGTTCGCGATCCCGCGTCGCGCGGAGATGCTGACCTTTCTGCACCAGACGGCGAGCATGCCGGCCGAGGTGTATGTCTCCGGACTTGATGGCGGCGGGGTGCGGCAGCTGACCCATGAGAACGACGAGGCGGTGCGCCATCTTCAGCTGGCGCCGCTGGAACCGTTCACTTTCGTCGGCGCCATGGGCGACTCGGTGCAGGGTTTCCTCATGAAGCCGCCCGGGTTCGATGAGCGGCAGCGCTACCCGGTGGCCTACCTCATTCACGGCGGTCCGCAGGGCGCCTGGCTGGACAATTTTCACGCCCGGTGGAACTACGCGCTCTTCGCCGCACGCGGGTATGTGGTCGCGGCGGTCAACTTCCACGGATCCACCGGCTACGGGCAGGAGTTCACCAACAGCATTTCGCGGCACTGGGGCGACTACCCGTACGAGGACCTGATGAAGGGGCTCGATTATGTGTCGCGGCTGCCGTACGTGGACAGCACCAGGATGGGAGCGGCGGGCGGGTCATACGGCGGCTACATGGTCTTCTGGATGGCGGGCCATACCAATCGCTTCAGGGCCATGATCGCGCACGACGGCGTCTTCAACCCGGTGAGCATGGCCGGCACCACGGAAGAACTCTGGTTCCCGATCCACGAGTTCGGCGGATCCCAGCTGGCCCAGGCTTCGCGCGCGACGATGGAAAAGTTTTCTCCCGCCAACTACCTGGCCAACTGGGCAACACCGATGCTGGTGGTGCATGGGGAGCAGGATTTCCGGGTAACGGTGTCGGAAGGGATGCAGGCGTTCACCGCGCTCC
>JBDTTZ010000433.1:0-7895 GCA_040008015.1 Gemmatimonadota bacterium | reverse complement strand
GCAAGTGACTCTTAATCACTAGGTTGTAGGTTCGATTCCTACGCGGCGCATTGATGTATCTCGTTGGTGTACGATCATTTATCGCGTTCACACTGCCATGCTCCCCTCTCCTTTTTACTGTTCCTCCCTTGAAATAACCGTCGAATAAGCATCGAGGCCCTTCGATTTCTTCGAGTCGTTTGAGATAACAAGTGACGCGTCGAACCCGAAAGTGGATGCTTATGTAAGTCCCATCGCTTGACCCTGTACGTAGGTACAGGGTGTAGTATGATCCTCAGTATGAACACGCTTACCGTAGGCCAACTCGCTCGGCAAGCTGGGGTCAATCTCGAAACCGTTCGTTACTATGAGCGCCGTGCCCTCCTTGCTGCGCCAAGCCGAACCGCCTCCGGGTATCGGCAATATCCGGCGAGCACGGTCCGTCGCATCGAGTTCATCAAACGGGCTCAGGCGCTCGGGTTTACGCTCGATGAAATCGCGGACCTCTTAGCGCTCCAGTCCGGCACTCCGAAGCAGTGCGCGGCAGTGGAGCGGGAGGCAAGCACAGTAGTCGCTCGAATTGATCAGAAGTTGGGCGAATTGACCCGAATGCGCGCGGCGCTCGGCCAATTGGTGGAAGCATGTCGGACCCGGAAGAACACAAGCGAGTGTCCGTTGTTGGACGCTCTTGCGCCCGAAAAGGACGAGACAGAATGACGCCAGCGCCACAGATCGAGTTGGTGTACTTCACGGGTTGTCCGCATGTCGATCAAGCCCGGGCCGCACTCCGGGAAGCCCTCGCCACAATCGGACTCCCTGAAAAGTGGGATGAGTGGAATCAATACGATCCAGCTGCCCCGAAACGAGTTCAGGGCTATGGCTCTCCAACTGTTCTCGTGGCTGGACGTGATGTGACCGGCTATCCACGAATGGCCACTGGAAGCGCCTGCCGCGTTGATGGGGTGGCATCGGCCGACACGATTCGGGCCGCCCTCAGTCAGGAGGCTCACAATGCCGACTGAACAAGGGCCGATAGTCAATGCACCACCTGGAGAACAATTCGCGGTGGTCGGGGTGGGCGCGAGCGGCCTCGGGGCCGCGATTGCGGCTGCGTTCGCGGGACTTTGCTGCATTGGACCGGCTGGCGTGGCGCTGCTTGGGGTTGGCGGGTCCCTTGCTGCTGCCAGTCTCAAACCCTATCGGCCGGTCCTTTTGCTCGTGTCACTTGCCTTACTCGCCTTCGGCTTCTGGCGCACCTATGGGAGGCGGGTCATGGTGAACGGGGTCTCGTGTCCCATTCGAGTCGGGCGCTTTGCTCGAACGGTGCTCTGGGTGTCGGCAATCATGTGGGTTATCGCTGCCATACTGCCGTCAAGCTAGAAACCTTTGACGTGAGGCTGGAAATGCGTGCACGAAATACTATTGCTGCTGCCCTCATCGCAGGACTTGCCGCCTGTCAGCCGTCAGGACCGGACCGGCCCCATACGGCACTCGGGGCAGACTTGAGCGCACTTCATGCCGCCTTCAATGCCGACAGTGGGAAGGTACGCATCGTAATGCTCGCATCGCCCACGTGAGGCGGATGTCTCCGGGGGTCGCTCGGAGTCGAGAAAGCGTTGTTTCACAAGCAGGCTGATCCGCGATTGCGCGGCTACCTCGTGTGGGTCCCGAAGCGAGATGCACATGAAAAGGATGTTGGTGTTGCTACCCGCGTAGTTCCAGACCCGAGGGTGCTTCACTATTGGGATGAGAATGGCCTCACGTTGCGCGGGTTCCAGACGGTGCTCGGACTACATGAGGATGCCTGGGATGTATATCTGCTGTATGGGCCGAATACTCGATGGGAGGGAGAGCTCCCTCCAAAACCGGACTACTGGATGCATCAACTCGAAGGGGCGGCTCAACTGGCGCCGTTCTTAGACCCGGATGAATTCGCGCAGCGAACTGCGGCGATGTTGAAGGGGAACTAGACTGGCCCCGGGTTTTGGGCCCGAACTCCTCAAGACTCGTGCGATTTCCGCGAAACAGGTGCGGCCTCTGTGAGCCGGGAAAGACTTACTCCTCAATACTCCAGGAAACTCTCTCGATCTCTGTTAGAATCGAGGGCGCTCGCTCTTGATCACTAGGTTGTAGGTTCGATTCCTGCGCGGCGCATTGCTCCGACTCCTGCTGGCCTTCCCGCCGGCAGGAGTTTTTTTATGAATCTGGCGGCTCCGGTTTTATCGCCGGGAGTGCCGCCAACTGGCGAGAGAGATTAGCCTGGCCTTCGAGGAGCTGCGCCAGCTGCGCGGTGGTGTAGTCGAGCGTCTGCTCCAGGTCGTTGAGCCGATCTGTGAGGCGGGGAGCGGCTTCCAGCCGTTGAAGTTTGCGCCGCGTCCTCCACCAGCCAATACCGAAGCCGACCGTCCCCACGAATCCAATCTTGGCGGCGCCGAAGAGGAGGCCGAGAGCTATACCGGTGGTTTGTGGATCCATGCTTGAATGTAGCGCTTCCTGCGCTGCTCGCTACACGGCGCCACCGCGCTTGGCTTCAGCCCATGAAAACAGCATGTGGCCCGCTGGTGAGCTGGTACAGTGCGTACAAGCTTTGCCACAACTGGAACACGAAGGACACGAAGGACACGAAGGTGCGAAGACCACGAAGAGAATTCGCTTCATAAAAAACAACCAATGTCTTTCTTCGTGCTTGTGGTGGCTGGTGAGTCGACCCGTCAGGGTCGCCCTGCCGAGAGGGCGGGCCGGAAGGCCCGTCATAGCTGAAACAGCAATCCAGTGGGAGGCCCGTAGGGCCGACCCCTCGGCGACAGCTCCTCGCGGCGTACGCGGTGGACACGCGGCGGCCCCGGTGGAAAAACAAAATGAATCACCCCGGTCTTGCGCGCTTGTCCCCTTCGTGGTCTTCGGAACCTTCGTGTCCTCCGTGTTCCAGTTGTGGCCGGGTTCAACAGCTTTATTAGAACAATGATTTGTCATTCCGAGCCCAGCGAGGAATCTCAAGTCTGAACCGCAGCGGAATCCTGGAGGCCCTGGGCCGGGCTGCCTTTCAGATCCCTCGCTCCGCTCGGGATGACAGCCTGGTATACTTTCCATTACCGCCCACTACCGCCCACTACCGCCCATGAAGCCTTCCCTCGCGCTGCTCCGAGTCACCGCTCTCCTCGTGTTCGCCGGAGCCTGCTCCGCTTCCCCCCGACGCCCCTCGCTCGCCGGCGACTGGGATGCCTACCAGGCACTCGGCACCACTCCCCAGGTCGGGTTCGAAGGGTGGCGGCGCATCGGGTTCGCGCACTTTACCGACCTTGACTCCGGTGCCGTAGGCGCCATCCGCCGCCGCACCGGTGAGCCCATCATCACGGTGACCCGGGTGACCCGGCACGCCGACTCGCTGCTGCTCTCCGGTCCCGACGATCAAACGTTCGAAGCCGCCTGGCGGGGTGATACCCTCACCGGCCTCCAGCTCACCGGCGGCCAACCGGCGGGCCGGCGCATTCGCCTGGTCCGGCGCACCACCCCCTTCACGATCGAGGTGCCGTACGCCGTCTGGCCCGGCGCGGTGAGCGATTCCCAGTTCGCCGTCGATGTGGACACCGCCGTCTTCATGACCGCGCGCGACGGTGCGCGCCTGGTGAGCTTCATCGCGCGGCCCCGGGGACCCGGCCCCTTCGGCGTGGTGCTGCTCCGCACCCCCTACACCCGGATCCTGCCGAACACCGGCCGTTTCTGGGCCTCCCGCGGGTACATCTTCGTCGCCCAGCACGTGCGCGGTCGCGATCTCTCGGATGGCAGCACGGCGGATTTCGGGGACTACACCAGCGACGTGCGCGATGGCTACGATGCCGTGGAGTGGGCCGCGCGGCTTCCCGGCGCCAACGGCCACGTCGGCATGATCGGTCACTCCGACGAGGGGCGGCTCGCGTGGTACGCTGCGGTCGGTGCCCCGCCGCACCTCGCTGCGATCGCTCCTTCGGCGGCCACCGGCGATCCGTGGCGCATCGCGCCGTACGAAGACATGGTGTTCTCGCCCATCAACGTCGCCTGGGCCTGCCTGATGCGGAGTCGCACCCTCGAGGACATCGACAGTCTCGCCATCGGGCCCGCCTTGATGCACCTGCCGATTCGCGACCTGCCCCAGTACCTGGGCTGTGGGCAAGTGCCGTTCTGGGACCGGTGGCTCGCGCATCCCACGCTGGATGCCTACTGGCGCGCCCGTGCCGTCACCACCTCCATCACGAAGGTGCGGGCGCCGGTGCTGCAGATTTCCGGCTGGTACGACGACTCGCGCGGGCCGATCGACTACACCGATGCGCTGAACCGGGTGCCGGGTCATCAGTTCATTCGGCTGGTGATGGGGCCTGGCGCGCACCAAGGCGTGGACCACGTGACCGGGGATTTTGGACCGGAAGCCCGGGTGGACATTCGCCGGGTCCAGCTCCGCTGGTTCGATCACTACCTGCTGGGCAAACCCAACGGCGTGGACACCGAGCCGCCGGTGGACCTCTTCGTCATGGGCGACAACGCCTGGCGGCGGGAACCAGCCTGGCCGCTCGCGCGGGCCCGTCCGACCCGCTGGTACCTCGGCTCCGGCGGCGGGGCCAATGCCAGCGCCGGCGATGGCACCCTGGACACCCTGCCGCCCGCGGCCGCGACGTCGGACACCTTCACTTACAATCCGGCCGATCCCACGCCGTATCCCATCGATGCCCGCGAGCTCGAGACCGCCCTGAACGAAGACTTTGCCGCGCTCGACGCGACGCGCCACGATGTGCTGGTGTTCACCTCACCGGTCCTGACCAACCCCATTGAGGTCACCGGAGAGATGTCCGCCACGGTGTGGGCGTCGAGCGACGCGCGGGATACCGACTGGAACGTCATGCTGCTCGACGTGTTTCCTGACGGGCGTGCCGAGCGGGTGCAGGATGGCGTGGTCCGGGCGCGATTCCGGCACGGGCTCGATCGTGCCGAGCTGCTCACGCCGGGCGCGGTCGAGCAATATCACATCGATCTCTGGTTTACCTCGCGGGTCTTCCCGCCGGGGCATCGGCTTCGCGTCACCGTGGCATCAGCCCGATTTCCCAAGTACGATCGCAACCTCAACACCGGCGGCGATAACGAGCGCAACACCGCGTTTGTATCGGCCCACCAGCGCCTGTACCACGACCCCGAGCATCCGTCGTACGTGGAATTGCCGGTAGTGCCGCGGTAGGGGTGCGCCTGTCATCCAGAGCGGAGCTGACCACCCCATGTCATTCCGAGCGCAGCGAGGAATCTAAAATCTGAATCGCAGCGGAATCCTGGAGGCTACGAGTTGGGCTGCCTTTGAGATCCCTCGCTTCGCTCGGGATGACAGCCTGGCATACTTTCCATAACCACCCATTACCGTCTACTGGTGCCGCGATGAGCGGGAGTGATTCGATCCCAGCTAGCGGATCTTGCGAATCACCCGCAGCGCCCACCCGCCTGGATCCGACCGGTACGTCCCTACCCGAAGTCGGGCATGACCGGCGGCGTAGAACGTGATATGGCGTCCCTGCGCGTCGGTGGCCTGCGCGTCGTCGATGGGCTGGCCGCTGGGCGAGCCTCCGCTGCCCCCGCTGGGATAGTCCTGCTGGATCTCTCGCATGTCGGCCGGACTGCAATTGCCCTTCGCCTCGCCGTGGGCCGGCCCGGTGCCGGCTTCTGCCTTGACGTACGCGCCGCGGTCGGACTCGCCATACACTTCAATCTCCACCTGCATGTCGGCGCTGCCGGTGAGCGTCGCAATGCACCACGCCTCCCCTCGCATCTGGCAGAAATCCAGCGCCGTGGTCCGCTTGAGCGTCCCCAGGTACATGATGTCGTCGTCCGCTCCCGCCGTTTCCATTCCCTTGACGACGCCGGTGAGCACATCGGACGAGTTCGCGTGGGCCAGGGCCTCGCATTCGGGGCTGGCCGCCATGGCGACATAGCCGGTGTACCGGAGTTCCACCTCGTACTCGGCCATCTGGGCCGCGGCGGGCCTGCCGAGGATGGCCAGGCCGGCGGCGAAGGCGATCGCAGGCAAAACGTTCATCGTGGTCGTCCTCAATCCATTCGGGTTAGAAGGTGCCGCCACCCGTCGCGAACTTCACGCTCCCGCCTTCGGTGCACGCCACACCGGCATTGGCGCTGCCGAACCCGCTGATGCTCCAGTTGCCGCTGCTCCCAGTGCCTGGGGGCCAGGTGTTGTCCCAGCCGGTCAGCGCGGAGTAGTCGTCCAGGGCGAGGGTCGTGGCAGCACCACCCCGGTATGCGGGCGTCGCGCCGATGGCGACCGATTTGGTGCCCGCTCCATTGACGTATCCGAACCCGGTCAAGCCCGGATAGTCCGCCGGCAAGGTGTACACGGCCTGCAGCCGCTTGTAAGGCCCGGCCAGGGTCGTGATGGTCGGGACCGGCAGCAGGGCGCCGAGGTTCACCGTCCGAGCGCTCAGCGTGTGGAAGTACTCGGTGGTCGTCCTGATGGCGGTGGCGGAGAAGGCAATAATTGCCACGCCGTGGAAATCGCTGGCCCGCTGCTGTGCCCCGGGAATGCCGGAGGCAGTGAAGCTCGCCCCCCCGGGCCCGTTGACGTACAGGAGGGCCGCCGAGCAGCTGGCGCCAACCTGGTAGAACATGTTCTGGCTGACCGTCTCGCCGCCCACCAGCCCGCCGACGGTGATGGTCGCGGTGGCCGGCACGAAGGCTTCGACCCCGCCAAAGTCCATGGTTCCCACCGAGCCGTTGTCCGCGATGTTCTGGTCCCGGCGGATGATGGCGGCCTCCACCCCGCCGATCAGGCTCCGGCGATAGCCCACCAGGTCGTGGGTGCCATTGGCGACGTTGGTGATCTGGAAGTTGAAGGCGCCGAAGGACGGCAACGCGGTTCCACCACCCAGGGAAACGATGGTCTGATCGGTACCCGTGATGCCTGCCGCGGTGCCGTTGATGGTCTTGCCGGCCGGCGGAGGCGGGGGACAGACGTTGATCGTGGCCGCCGTGAACTCCGCCTGGCTCATGTACTGAACCGTGACCTCATTGTCGCCGCCGGGCTGGGTCACGTACGCCAGTCCAGCTTTGCTCTGCGTGATGTTGAAGGTGTACACGTTATTGACCCCGGTGACCACGACCCAGGCACCGATGCCATCCTGAAAGGCCAGCCAGATCGCGCGCTCGTCCACCACACAGCCCGAGAAGTCCACCGTCACGCTGCTCCCGCCACCTCCGCTCACGGTCAGCGCGAGCGGAGTCGAGCGATTACCGGCGCTGCCGGTGCCGTCGACCGTCAGGTTGTACACGCCGGGAGTCACTCCGCCTCCCACGTTTACCGTGAGCGTGGAGCTGGTCCCGGTGGGAGCCGCGGGATTGAACGAGCCGGTGACTCCAGCCGGCGCATTGCCCAGGCTGAGCGTCACGGCACCGGTGAAGTTGGTGCGGGTGATGGTGACGGCGGTGTTGCCGTTGCCGCCCGCCGCGATCGTGAGGGCTGCCGGGTTGAGCGACAGGGCGTAGTTCGGTGTCGTGCCGACGGTCAGGGTGAGCGCGGTCGAATGGTTCCCCGCCGTGGCGGTGCCATCCACCGTGAGGTTGTAGACCCCGGGCGCGACGGCGGCCCCGACGGTCACGGTCAGCGTGGAGCTGGTGCCGGTGGGCGCTGCGGGATTGAACGCGCCGGTGACGCCGGCGGGCGCGCCGCCCAGACTCAACGTCACCGCGCCGGTGAAGTTGGTGCGGGTGATGGCGACAGCGGTGTTGCCGTTCGCCCCCGCCGCGATCGTGAGTGCCGCCGGGTTGAGCGACAGGGCGTAGTCCGGTGCCGCGCTCACGGTGAGGGTGAGGGGTGTCGAGCGGTTGCCGGCGGTGCCGGTGCCGTCAACGGTCAGGTTGTAGACGCCGGGCGCCACCGCGGCCCCGACGCTCAC
>JBDTTZ010000432.1:0-3331 GCA_040008015.1 Gemmatimonadota bacterium | reverse complement strand
TCGAAGCCCGGGAAAACAATCTCCAGAACATCAACGTCGACTTCCCACTGGGCATGTTCGTGGCTGTCACCGGCGTCTCGGGGTCCGGGAAGTCCAGCCTGGTCACCGACATATTGTACCGCGCGCTGGCCCGGCATTTCTTCCGGGCCAAGGTGATTCCTGGAGCCCATGCCAGGATCGAAGGCCTCGATCAGATCGACAAGGTGATCGACATCGATCAGAGCCCGATCGGCCGGACTCCCCGCTCCAATCCGGCCACCTATACCGGGCTGTTTACTCCGATCCGCGAGCTCTTCACCCAGCTGCCGGAGGCCAAGATCCGAGGCTACGGGCCTGGCCGCTTCTCCTTCAATGTAAAGGGCGGTCGCTGCGAGGCTTGCCAGGGCGACGGGCTGGTGAAGATCGAGATGCACTTCCTGCCCGATGTCTACGTGCCCTGCGAGGTCTGCAAGGGGCGGCGCTATAATCGAGAGACGCTGGAGGTCCGCTACAAGGGCCGGAGCATTGCCGACGTGCTGGACCTCACCGTGGAGGACGCACTCGACTTCTTCAGCAATCAGCGCCGTATCGCGGAGAAGCTCGAGTTGTTGAACGACGTGGGCCTGGGGTACATCCACCTGGGACAGTCCGCCACCACCCTCTCCGGCGGTGAGGCTCAGCGGGTCAAGCTCGCCACCGAGTTGTCCAAGCGGGACACCGGGCGCACCCTGTACATCCTCGACGAGCCCACCACCGGCCTTCACTTCGAGGACGTCCGGCTGCTGCTCGAAGTGCTCCATCGCCTGGTGGACAAGGGCAACAGCGTCATCGTCATCGAGCACAATCTCGATGTCATCAAGACCGCGGACTGGATCGTAGACCTGGGGCCCGAGGGGGGAGAAGCGGGCGGCAGAGTTGTGGCCCAGGGAACGCCCGAAGAGGTCGCCCGGTCAACCTCGAGCTACACCGGCTCCTTTCTCAAGAAGGTACTGGGGACGGGAAAGCGGGCCCGGGTGCCGGCGTGAGGTTGGGTTTCCTCCAGGGGCTACCCTTTTCAACACGTAGGCACGTAGGACACGTAGGGCACGTAGAAAAAACTCTAATGAACTACTCTAGGTAGCTGATCTACTGAAGGACTCTGTAAGGGTCAATCCTGGGGAGTTGACGGCTCTTCGAACTCCTTCGTGCAGCCGCGCCACATTGAAGTTGATGAGCAATCCTGAGCCGATACCAGTCAAGCGTAGCTGACTGAGAAGCTGGGCTTTGTGAACGTCAAGAATTATCTCAACTGACTTTATTTCGATTATGAGCTGGTTGGCGACGAGCAGGTCGATCCGGTAGCGACTGCCAAGGTCCCTCCCTTTGTACCTGACCGGAACGCTTACTTGACGATCGTAGGGGATCCCACGCATCTCCAATTCGGATGATAGGCAATCCTCATAAATGTGCTCTAGTAGCCCGGGGCCCAGATGCCGATGGACCTCAATCGCCGCCCCGATGGTTTCGTATCCGATCTGAGCGAGATCAGCATTAACAGTCATCCAACAGGATACTGGCCAGGCGGTCTGCCGTGATAACCAAACCACCGCGATCCAGTACCATTTTCATGCAGTTCTACGTGCCCTACGTGTCCTACGTGCCTACGTGTTGAAAAACGTGACGTGCTGGTAGGGTTGGCTCCCGCACTCAATTCAGAAACCAACCACCCGGAATAGCGTACAGCCGCAGGACCCCCTAACTTTCACGCCTCATCTCTCCCAGGTCCACTCCGTGAACAAAGCCCTCCCGACCCTTGTCGCCCTGGGGTCTCTCATCGCTCCGGTCCTCCAGGCCCAGGCCGCCGATTCGACCCGCCTCACTGTGAGCCGAGTCCATGCCTCGACCGATTTCCAGTCCGATGCCTTCGGCCCCACGCGCTGGATGGAAGAAGGTGCGGCGTACACCACGCTGGAGCCGGCGGCAGCGGGCAGCGACCTGGCCCGCTACGATACGCGCACCGGTGCCCGGCAGGTCCTGATTCCAGCCGCCCGTTTTCGTCCGCCCGGGGACAGCGTGCCGCTCAACATCCAGGACTATCGCTGGTCCGCCGACCGGAACCGGGTGCTGATCTACACCAACTCGAAGCCGGTGTGGCGGCAGAACACCCGGGGTGACTACTGGGTCCTCGATCGCACGACGTGGGAGCTCAAGCAGCTGGGCGGCGGCGCCGCCAGGCCATCCACGCTGATGTTCGCCAAGTTCTCGCCCGATGGCCGGCGGGTCGGCTATGTGCGGGAGAGCAACCTCTACGTTGAAAACCTTGCCGATGGGAGCATCGTACAGCTCACCCAGGACGGGTCGCGCACCATTATCAACGGCACCTTTGACTGGGTGTATGAAGAGGAGCTGGACGACCGGGACGGCTGGCGCTGGAGCCCGGACGGGCAGTCGATCGCCTTCTGGCAGCTGAATGCCGACAGCGTCCGCGACTTCGCGCTCATCAACTACACCGATTCCCTGTATTCCTTCGACACGCCGGTGCAGTACCCCAAGGCCGGAGAGAGCAATTCCGCCGCGCGGATCGGCATCGTGCCGGCGGCCGGTGGGGGCACCACCTGGCTCGCGATCGCCGGGGATCCTCGCAATCACTATCTCGCCCGGATGGAGTGGGCCGATAACGCTCGCGAGGTGGTGATCCAGCGGCTGAACCGGCTCCAGAACATGAACGAGGTCCTGCTGGGCGACGCCGGGTCCGGCCAGGTGCGGACTATCCTCACCGAGCAGGACAGCACCTGGGTGGATGTCGTGGACGAAATGACCTGGCTGGACCAGGGCAAGAGCTTCACCTGGCTGAGCGAGCGGGACGGCTGGAACCATGTCTACGTGGTTTCCCGCGATGGCCGCACCGTCCGGCTGGTGACGCCGGGAGCCTTCGATGTCCTTGGCGTAGCGGGAATGGATACCAGGAACGGCTACCTCTACTACATCGCCTCGCCCGACAATCCTGCCCAGCGCTATCTCTATCGCACTCGCCTCGACGGCCGGGGCCGGGCCGAGCGACTGACTCCCGTGGATACGGGCGGCAACAACAGCTACGACATTTCACCGGACTGCCGCTGGGCCTTCCATACCTATTCCCGTTTCGGAGTGCGGCCCCAGACTGCGCTGATCCAGCTGCCCACTCACCAGGTGGTGAGAACCGTGGTGGAGAACGCGCGGCTACGGGACCGGGTCGTCGCCCTTCGCACCGGCCCCCGGGAGTTCTTCAAGGTGGATATCGGCAACGGGATCCAGTTGAACGGCTGGATCATGAAGCCGTATGACTTCGATCCGTCCCGCCGCTACCCGATCCTGTTCTATGTCTACGGTGGCC
>JBDTTZ010000431.1:0-2540 GCA_040008015.1 Gemmatimonadota bacterium | reverse complement strand
CCATTAGCCATTAGCCATTAGCCATTAGCCATTAGCCATTAGCCATTAGCCATTAGCCATCAGCCAATGCGAATTGGAATCACCTGCTACCCGACCTACGGCGGTTCTGGCGCCGTCGCCACCGAGCTGGGCCTCGATCTGGCCCGCCGCGGCCACGAGGTCCACTTCATCACCTACGCCTCGCCCTTCCGGCTGCGCGGGTACGCCGAACGGGTGTTTTTCCACGAAGTGGATACCAAGACGGGCCGGTATCCCCTCTTCGAGCACTATCCCTACACGCTGGCTCTCGCCTCCAAGCAGCACGAGGTGGCGCTTCGCGAGAAGCTGGAAGTGCTCCACGTGCACTACGCGATTCCCCATGCCACCACCGCGTTCCTTGCCCGGGAGATGCTGGGCAAGGAGCTGCCGCTCAAGATCATCACCACGCTCCACGGCACTGATATCACCCTGGTGGGCCAGGAATCCAACTTCTACGCGATCACCAAGTTCTCCATCGAGCGGTCCGATTCCACCACGGCGGTGTCCCAGTATCTGAAGGAAGAGACCTACCGCGCCTTCGGTTGCGACACCTGCAGCATCCGGGTGATTCCCAATTTTGTGAATACCAAGGAGTACTTCCCGCTGGCCCAGCACGAGCTGGCCGAGTGTCGCAAATCGCTGGCGCCCCCGGGCGACAAGCTGATCGCCCACGTTTCCAATTTCCGCGAAGTGAAACGGGTAAAGGACGTGGTACGGGTCTTCGCCCGGATCCGCCGCGCCATGTCGGCCACGCTGCTGATGATCGGTGACGGCCCCGAGCGCGAGGATGCGGAGAAGGAAGCGCGGGACCTCGAAGTGGCGAACGATGTCCGGTTCCTGGGACGGATCGACCGGGTGGCCAACCTGCTCCAGGCCAGCGATCTTTTCCTGCTGCCTTCGCAGAGCGAGTCCTTCGGATTGGCGGCCCTCGAGGCGATGGCCTGCGGTGTGCCCGTGGTGGCGACCCGGGCCGGCGGCATTCCGGAAGTGATCGAAGACGGCGTGGCCGGCATCCTGGAGCCCGCCGGTTCGGTCGAAGCGATGGGCCGCCGCGCGGTCGAGCTGCTGCGCAACCCCGCCTCCCTCGCCGCGATGGTTCAGGCCAGCATCGCCACCGCCCAGCGATATGCCGCGGAGAAGGTGGTTCCCCAGTACGAGGAGCTGTACGAGGAAGTACTCCGCTCGTGAGTTGGCTCTATACCGCGATCATTCTCGGGCTGGTCGAAGGGATCACCGAGTTCATCCCGGTGAGCTCGACCGGTCACCTGATCGTCGCCGGTGACCTGCTCGATTTCAGCGGCGACCGGGCCGCCAGCTTCGAGATCTTCATCCAGCTGGGCGCCATCCTGGCCGTGGTCTGGCTGTACCGCAAGGTCTTCTTTTCCCTGCTCACCCGCTGGCACCGCGACCTCGGCGCTCGCCGGTTGCTCATGAACCTGGGCCTGGCATTTCTCCCCGCCGCCCTGGTCGGGCTGGCCGCGCACGACTGGATCAAGGCTAACCTCTTCAACCCGGTGACCGTGGCGGTCGCACTGGTCGTGGGCGGAATCGCGATCCTGGTGATCGAGAAATGGGCCCCGCTGGCCCGGACCAGCGAGGTCGCCGATCTCAAGCCGATGACCGCGCTCGGCATCGGGCTGGCCCAGGTGCTTTCATTGATTCCTGGCGTCTCCCGCTCGGGCGCCACCATCATGGGCGGCTACAGCCTGGGGCTCTCACGCCGGGCCGCAACCGAGTTTTCCTTTTTTCTCGCGGTGCCGGTGATGTTCGCGGCCACGCTGTACGACCTGCTCAAGAGCTGGAATCACCTGACCAGGTACGACACGCAGTTGTTCTCGGTGGGGTTCGTGGTTGCGTTCGTGTCGGCTCTGGTCGTCATCAAGGCGTTCATCGGCTATGTCTCGCACCGGACCTTTGCGCCGTTTGCGTGGTACCGGATAGGCATAGGTATCGTATTGTTGTTCTACTTCTGGCCCCGGCATGGGTAGATCGAACAACTCGTCGGCTGTTCGGTATTCACACATGGGCTCAATCTGAATGGCCGAACCCGAGATCCATCGCTTCAGCCAGGTTTCCTCTACTCTCGACGTCGTCCACGAATTCGCCGGCCGAGGCGCGCCACAGGGGACGGTGGTGGTGGCCGAGGAACAGTTGGCGGGCCGAGGCTCGCGGGGGCGTACATGGCATTCCCCGCTGGGTGGACTCTGGTACAGCATTCTTCTCCGGGGCGGGGAAGCGGATGACGCGCTGAGTCTCCGGGTGGGGCTGGTGGTTGCCGACGCCATTGAACGGATGGTGCCGGAGGCGAAGCTCTTCATCAAGTGGCCCAACGACCTGATGCTGGGTGAGCGGAAGGTCGGTGGCGTGCTCTGCGAGGCGCGGTGGCAGGGGACGGCACTGGCGTGGATTGCGGTGGGCCTGGGGCTCAACGTCAGGAACCAGCTCCCGGACCAAGTGGTGCCTGGCGCGGTAGCCCTGAACTCGGTGTTGCCGCCGCTGCATCCCGACAGCCTGGTGATCCC
>JBDTTZ010000430.1:0-2899 GCA_040008015.1 Gemmatimonadota bacterium | reverse complement strand
CCTGGCTCGGCAGGGCACCCAGCATGCGGCGGGCTTCGGCGAAGTAGGCGACGATCTGCACGGAGGCGGACAGGGCGGACGGGGCGGACGGGGCGGACGGGGCGGTCGAGTACGAATGGATGTCATCCCGAGCGGAGCGAGGGATCTCAAGGGTTGGTTGCGCCCTCGGAATGACAATCCCAGGTTGTAGCTGAGACGCTAGCCACTCGACCGCCTTATCCGCTCCGACCGCCTCCAACCGAACCTCGACTTCACGGCGCAGATCCGAGACCGACCTGGACAGTTCCGTGCTCCGGGCCGGCGCCTCGCCCAGCCAGAACGGAATCGTCGGCGGCTCCCCCCTGGCGTCCTCCACCCGCACTTTGCCGGCGGAGACCTGGATGATCCGCCACGAGGTATTCCCCAGCTGGAAGATGTCGCCGGCGTGGCTTTCGATCGCGAAATCTTCGTTCAGGGTGCCGACCACGATCCCTTCCGGCTCCAGCACCACCCGGTAGTCAGCGTTCTCCGGAATCGCGCCACCGGAGGTAATGGCCGTCAGCCGGGCACCACGGCGGCCCCGGATCCGGCCATTGATGGCATCGTGATGTACTAGCGCGCCACGTCGGCCCCGCTTGGTGGAGAATCCCTGCGCCGTCATCTTCACCACGTCGTCAAACTCGGTGCGGGTGAGATTCCGATAGGGATAGGCTCCCCGGTACAGTTCGAAGAGCTGGTCCAGGTCCCAGTCCTCAGCCGCAGCTTCCGCCACTACCTGCTGGGCCAGCACGTCCAGCGGCTTGTTCATCACGATCAGGTGGTCCAGCTCGCCCTGGCGCACCGCGAGGATCAGCCCTGCGCACTCGACCAGGTCATCGCGGGTAAGCGGGAAGAGACGACCCCTCGGCGTTCCCGACACGGTGTGGCCCGAGCGGCCTACCCGCTGGAGGAACGTCGCGATGCGCCGAGGACTCGCGATTTGGCAGACCAGGTCTACATGCCCGATGTCGATCCCCAGCTCGAGCGATGCCGTCGCCACCAGGGCGCGGAGCTTGCCGGTCTTGAGTCGCTCCTCGGCATCCAGCCGCAGCTCCTTGGAGAGGCTGCCGTGGTGGGCGGTGACCGCATCTTCGCCCAGCCGTTCCGCCAGCTGCATCGCCAGCCGTTCGGCCAATCGCCGAGTGTTGACGAAGACGAGGGTGGTCTTGTGCTGGTTGATGAGCTGGGTGAGCCGCTCGTAGACCTCTTCCCAGACTTCGTTCGACATCACGGCTTCGAGCGGGGAGCCGGGGAGCTCCAACGAGATGTCGAGGGTGCGCTTGTGGCCCTGGTTGACGATGACGGTCGGGGCGGACGGGGCGGTCGAATCCGGGAAGCTGTCATCCCGAGCGGAGCGAGGGATCTCAAAGGCGGGATTGTTGAGATCTCGACTACCCAAGCTTTGTGATTCCTCGTGCCGCGCACTCGGAATGACATCTTCTGTGATTTGACCGCCTTGACCGCCTTGACCGCCTTGACCGCCCTGACCGCCTGTCAGCCAATCAGCAACCATCTCAATAGGCTTTTGCGTCGCCGACAGCCCGATCCGCTGGACCTTTCTTCCGGCCACGTGATCCAGCCGCTCCAGGCTCAGCGCCAGGTGCGCGCCGCGCCGAGATTCAATCAGCGCGTGGATCTCGTCCACGATCACCGTGCGCACCGTCTTTAGCATCTCCCGGCTCCGCTCGGCGGTGAGCAAGAGATAGAGCGACTCCGGTGTGGTGACCATAATGTGCGGGGGATGCTTGATCATCGCGGCCCGCTCGGCCGCCGGCGTGTCACCGGTCCGTACCGCGGCGGTGATTTTGGCGGGTGTCAGCCCCATGGTCTCCGCCAGCTGCCGGATTTCGCGCCGGGGCTCGGCGAGATTCTTGTGGATGTCAGCCGAAAGCGCCTTCAGCGGGGAGACGTAAACGATGCGGGTTTCTTCCGGGAGATCGTGCTCGATCCCCTCCCGCAGCAGCTCGTCCAGTGCATTGAGGAAGGCGGCAAGCGTCTTCCCCGAGCCGGTCGGGGCGGCGATCAGGGTATTCTTACCCGCACGAATAGCCTCCCAGCCCTGGACCTGGGCCGGGGTGGGCTCGCCTATGTTCTCTTGGAACCAGCGGGCAACGGCGGGGTGGAAGTGCTGCAACGGCATGCCCAAATATAAGTGGATTTGTCCGGGATCGAGGCGGTCGAGGCGGTCAAAAGCGGACGAGGCGGTCAAACCTCATCGCGTAAGTACGGTACGTAATGCGCGATTTGGGTTATGCTATTTGCCATGCTTGTGAGCATATTTGCAGAATGATGCCATATGAACGATTTGAGGCTTGGAAGCTGTGCCATCAGTTGAACATTGAGCTCTGTAAGATCTCGCAAGAATGGGGTAAGAGAGGATTCAATAAGTTGATGTGGCAGACTCAGTCCGCAGCGTGGTCTGCTCCAGCCAATATTGTTGAAGGTTCTACCAAACGGGGATCGAAGGAGTTTCGGCGCTTCCTTGATATCTCCCTCGGTTCCCTGGCCGAGGCTGCTTATGCTTTGAGAGTCGCCAAGGATCTTGGGCTACTGTCGGGGGAGGATTTGTCTCGAATGGAACTATTGAGGGAAGCAGCGTCCAAGACCACATGGTTCTTGTACAAGAGCATCAAACTGGCAGCTGCGCGATCCTAGCTTCCCGGGCCGCCTCGGCCGCGACCGCCGCGATGGGCCCTGCATCTATCTAGTGACCTCGCTACCCGGATTCCCATGCGCTCAAGCTGTGTTTCACTGTTCATCGTTCTGACCCTTCCTCAGGCCGCCCAGGCCCAGATCAGTCATCAACCCATCCCCCTCGGCCAGCCGGATGTCCTGAACCACGAATTCACCCAGGTGGGAGGGGTGTTTGAGCTCCGGGACG
>JBDTTZ010000429.1:0-5770 GCA_040008015.1 Gemmatimonadota bacterium | reverse complement strand
CACTGCGCCGTCTCCGTGGGTTGGGGATCCTCCTGTCGACCCTGCTCGTCGCGTTCGGGTGGACCACGCCAGCCCGGGCCCAGGGCAATCTCAAGCTGGGGCAGAGCGCATCCGGATCCCTTTCCAAGTCGGATTCCAAGCTGGAAAGCGATTCGTCCTACTACGACATGTGGACTTACAACGGCAAGTCAGGAGAGACCATCCGGGTCACCCTCACGTCCTCCGACTTCGACTCCTATCTCTCGGTCGGGCGGGAGGATGGCGGGGATTTCTCCGAGATCGACAGCGATGACGACGGGGCCGGCGGGACCAATTCCAAGGTGGTCATCACCCTGCCGGAAGACGGGGAATACGAGGTCCGGGTTAACTCGCTTTCTGCGGGGGAGACCGGTGACTACACCGTGTTGGTCGAGCAGGGCGACCCGAGCGAGGTCGCGGTCGACAGCGAGGAGGAGGAAAGTGACAGCGAGGGCGTCGCGACCCCGCTGCCGGAACCCACGGCGATTCATGCCGGGCAGACGGCCCAGGGAGCGCTCGCCCAGGACGACGCGAAGATGGAAGACAATTCCTACTACGATCTCTACACCTTCCAGGCCAAGCGCGGGCAGCGGGTAACCATCACGATGCGGTCCACGGCCTTTGACTCGTACCTGGCATTTGGACGGATCGAGGATGGCAGCTTCAATACCCTGGAAAGTGACGACGATTCCGGCGGTGGTGAGGACGCGAAGGTCGAGTTCAACATCCCCCGCGACGGCGAATACGCGATCCGGGCCAACTCGCTCTTCGAGAACGTCACCGGGAACTACTCGGTCCAGCTGGAAAGCGGGGCGGCGCCACCGCCGGTGCCGGCCACCTTCGCGGCGATCCGGCTGGGGCAGACGGTCAACGGGGAGCTGGTGGCCACCGATCCCTCGCTGGACGACGACTCGCACTATGACCTGTTCCGCTTCTCCGGCAAGAACGGGGACAAGCTGGTGGTCACCATGAAGTCCACCGCCTTTGATACTTATCTCGCGGTCGGCCGGATGGAGGGCGACGAGTTCACCTCGCTGGAGACCAACGACGACGGGGCGGGCGGGACGGACTCCAAGGTCGAGATCACTCTGGACCACGATGGCGACTACGTCATCCGGGCCAATTCGCTGTTCGCCAAGGCGCTTGGGGCCTACACCATCAACTTGGTGCGGTTGCGGTAAACTCGAAACAGAAGTGACAAGTGACAGGTGACAAGTGACATGTGACAGGGACTCATGAGAGAAGGGCGGAGACCAGGATTCTCTGCCCTTTTTTCTTGTCACCTGTCACTTGTCACTTGTCACTCATTCCACGGGCTTGCCGGGACGCCGCAGGGGACCTTCGACCGGGAGGATGAACCAGAACGTACTGCCCTTTCCGTACACCGATTCGACCCCGATAGTGCCTCCGTGCATCTCCACGAATTTCTTGCTCAACACCAGCCCCAGCCCGGTGCCCTGGGCCCGCCGGCTGGCGGACGTGTCCACCTGGCTGAACTCCTGGAACAGCTTGGCCATGTCGTCGTGCATGATGCCGATTCCCGTATCGATCACCGCGATCCAGACCGCGTCGCGCGAGACCAGCTTGGGCTGCTCACCATGGCGATCGGAGGGAGTCGGCATCGGGGCACGGGTACGCACCGCCCGCAACCCGATGGTGCCGCCGTCAGGGGTGAACTTGGCGGCGTTGGACAACAGGTTGAACAGGATCTGCCGGACCCGCTGCGCGTCTCCCAGCACGTGCAGCGGGGTATGGTCCATCTCGACTTCGCAGGTCTGATGCTTGGCGGTCCGCAGGCTGGCAGTGTCGGCCACGGCATGGGTGATCGCGTCCCGCAAGTCGGTGGGCCCCAGCTCCAGCGTCATCCGGCCGGCCTCGATCTTGGACAGATCGAGCACGCTGTTGATGAGACCGAGCAGGTGGCGCCCATTGCGGAGAATGGCGCTCAGAAAGTCCTGCTGCTGCTCGTTGGTCTCCCCCACGGCTCCGCTCAGGATCAGGTCGGAGAACCCGATGATCGAGTTGAGCGGTGTCCGCAGCTCGTGCGACATGTTGGCGAGGAATTCGTTCTTGAGCAGGGTGGCGCGCTGCAGCTCGGTGTTCTTGGTGGCCAGCGCGCGCTCGCTCTTTCGGCTTTCCTCCAGCACGTGGGCCCGGTCGAGCCCGATCACCGCCTGCTCGCCGAGGGTCCGCAGCAGCTGGATGTCATGGGGCCCGAAGGAGCGTCCATCCTTGCGGTTGTGGACACTGACGGTGCCGATCACCACGTCAGCGGAGCGCAAGGGCACGATCGCCGCGGCCTTGAGTGACAGCGGGACGGCCGGCAGGGCAAAGCTTCGGGGATCGGCTTCGAGATCGTCGGTGGTCAGTGGCTGGTCCTCAGTGACGACCCAGCCGGCGAGCGACTTGTCCACCGGGATCAGGGCGCCGGTGATCGTCACCATGGGTCCGGTGGCCGCCACGATGCGGAGAAAGCGCCCCTCTTCCACGACCAGCATGATGGTTCCCGCTTCGGCCTCAAGCAGGTCGGCCGCGGCCTGGGCGACTTCCCGGAACAGGATCTGGAGGTCGGAGCCGGCAAGCAGCGTCGCAGCAAGGCTGGCCAGGGTGTCGAGCTCGCGGCTCCGCGCTTCCGCCGCCTCGTAGGCGATCCGGTAGCGTTCCTTCTGTCGGTCGGAAAGCAGCCGCCCCCGGCGCAGGGTAATCAGGGCGACCACGCTGGTAACCAGGGCGAGGGCGTACCCGGTCCAGCTGCCGAGGTGGACCAGCAGGATGCTGAACCAGCCCAGGATCAGGGCGCCGGCAAGCAGGTTGCGGGTGGAATACGCCCGCTCCCAGAATCGGCGAGACGGTGCGCTGTCTGAAGGAGAGGCCAATCGTCTCCGTTCTACTCGGTCAGTATTTCCCGAAAGGTGGTTTCACCGGTGGCGAGCATGCGGCGGAGGTAGGGGCGGCAGAGGCCGCATCCCGCACCGCACCCGGTATTCAGCATGATGTCTTCCAGGCTCCAACCATTGCGCCGGGCTTGGGAGAGAACATCCTCGAAACGGACGTTCCGGCAGACGCAGAGGTTGATGGTGAGACTCACCGGGCGGCTCCTGGCATCACTCTAAGCTAAGCTGGAGCCAGACGGGGGTCAGGGCACCCCGGGTTTGCTCAGTGGTGGGAATCGGGGTTTGCCCCGTCGATACGGCGGAGATAGAAGGAGCAGCGGTAGGCCAGTTTCCGGATGGTGATCGCTTCGTGGGTGGAGAGCCAGCCCTGCGCCTCGCCCAGGGAAGCAAGGCGGTGGAGCGACTCAAAGCGTGGTGCGGTATCGGGTTTGGTCAATCGCCGGCGCAGCCGGGTGAGCATGCGGCGGGGGGTGCCATGGGGCAGCCGCTGGACAGCATTGTCGAGGGCGCGTTGCAGCGCCTCGAGGTAGGTCGGAAGAATCGCTTCGGCCACGAACTGCATGGACCCAGAGTAGCTGAGTACCGCCCCCACGAGGTAACCCCTTTGCCGCAGTCGGGTACCATTTTCCCGCAATTGGGAAGCAGGGGCGGTGAGGACGATCACCTCCCGCATTGACAAGCCGGGACGGTCCCTGCAAAATCATTATCCCATAAGCTTCCAGGAGGTGAGCCGTGAAGGTGTATGGCTCGAACGCAATCAGGAATGTCGCCTTCGTGGGCCATGGCGGCAGTGGCAAGAGCTCCCTGGTTGATGCTCTCGCCTTCGTATCCGGCAGCAGCCGCCGCCACGGATCCATCAAGGACGGAACCGCCCTCACCGACTACACCCCCGACGAAATCGACCGCAAGCACTCCATCAGCCTCGGCCTGGCTTGCGCCGAATGGCTGGACACCAAGATCAACCTGATCGATACGCCCGGTTTTCTCGATTTCTTCGGGGAGACCGTCACCGGGCTCTATGCCGCGGACGCCGCCGTGGTGGTCCTGGGCGGTGTGGCCGGTGTGGAGGTAGGAACCGAAAAGGCGTGGGAGGTATGCGACCGGCTCCACCTGCCCCGGATGCTGTTCGTCTCCCAGATGGACAAGGAGCACGCGGACTTCGAACGGGTATTCCAGGATGTTCGCGAGCACCTCTCGCCCAAGGTGGTGCCGGTCGAAATACCGATCGGAGACGGCGCCGGTTTTCATGGCATCATCAACCTCTTCTCCGGACGCTGCCACTATTACAAGAAGGGCACCAAGAATGGGGAGTACGAGCATGGGCCGGTGCCGCCGGAATACCAGGAGCGGTTCGACCGCTACACCACCCAGCTGACCGAGGCCGTCGCCACGTCGGACGACAACCTGCTGGAGCGCTATCTCGGCGGCGAAGAGATCCTCCGGGCCGAAGTGATCGCCGCGATGAAAAAGGCGATGATCGCTGGAGAAATCGTTCCCTTGTTCTGCGGCAGCTCCGAGCTCACCTACGGTGTGCGCGCGCTGCTCAAGAAAATGGTGGAGCTGATTCCGTCGCCGCTGGAGGCCCAGCTTCCCGCCGGTGACGACGGCTCGGCGCCGGTCCTGGGGCGGGTCTTCAAGACGGTATCCGAGCCCCACGTCGGCGACGTGAGCTTCTTCCGGATCTACCGCGGCAACATCAAGAACGGCGACGAAGTATGGAACGCCGAGCACAGCGTGGCCGAGAAGCTGAACCATGTCTCGGTGCAGCAGGGGAAGGAGCGTTCGGAGATCCCGGAGCTGAGCGCGGGCGACATCGGCTCGGTCGCCAAGCTCAAGGACACCCATACCAACGATACCTTCTCCCGCCGGGACCACCCGCTCCGCCTGCCCCCGGTGCCGTTCCCCGATTCCATCGCCACGTCCGCGGTGATCGTGCGGCAACGGGGGGAGGAAGACAAACTCGCCGCCGGTCTGCACAAGCTGCACGAAGAGGACCCGACATTTCATTTCGAGTACAGCTCGGAGCTGGGCCAGACGCTCATCCATGGCATGGGCGAGAAGCACTTCGAAGTGATCCTCGGGCGCCTGCTGCGGAAATTCGGAGTGCACGCCGAGCTGGTTCGGCCGCGGGTCGCGTACCGGGAGACCATCAAGGGAAAGGCGGAGGGCCAGGGGAAGCACAAGAAGCAATCCGGCGGCCGGGGGCAATACGGCGATTGCTGGGTTCGCATGGCTCCGCTGCCCCGGGGAGGCGGCTACGAATTCGTGGACGATATCGTCGGCGGCGTGATCCCCAACAAGTATATCCCGGCGGTGGACCGGGGGATCCAGGAATCGGCCTTACGCGGCGTGGTGGCCGGGTACCCGATGGTGGACTTCAAGGCCGAGTGTTATGACGGGTCCTATCACGACGTGGACTCCAACGAAATGTCGTTCAAGATGGCAGGCATCATGGCCTTTCGGAACGTGGCTCCGAAGTGCCGCCCCATCCTGCTGGAGCCGCTGGTGGATATCGATGTGTGGACGCCGGATGACGTGCTGGGCGACGTGATGGGAGACTTGAGCGCCCGGCGGGGCCAGATCCTGGGAACCGAGGCGGATGGACGGCTCACCAAGGTAAAGGCGGTCGTCCCCGAGGCGGAGTTGTACAAGTACTCCACGACCCTCTACTCGATCACCCATGGCCGGGGGACCTACCGCCAGAAGTTCCACGGCTACGTGGAGGCGCCGCCGGAAGTGGCCAGCAAGGTCGCGGCGGAGAACGAAAAAGAGAAGGAGCTGGCTGGGGCAGCGCACTAGATAACAAGTGACAAGTGACAAGTGACAAGTGACAAGTGACAAGTGACAAGTGACAAGTG
>JBDTTZ010000428.1:0-2266 GCA_040008015.1 Gemmatimonadota bacterium | reverse complement strand
GCTGGACGAGAACCTCAAGCAGTCCACGGCTCCGAACGGCCTTACCGTTTTCACCGAGACGCTGCCGGGCATTCGCTCGGCAGCGATTGGCGTCTGGGTCCGGTCCGCCAGCGCCCACGAGCCGCGTCCCCTGATGGGGATTTCCCACCTGCTGGAGCACATGCTGTTCAAGGGGACCGAGCGGCGGAGCGCCAAGCAGCTGGCGCTCGAACTCGAGGTGCGGGGCGGCAACCTGGACGCCTACACCGGGCGCGATCATACCAACTACCAGGCCCACGTGCTGGACGATGATCTGCCCCGGGCGGTGGACGTGCTGACCGACCTGGTCCGCCGACCGCTGCTCCGGCAGAGCGACCTGGAGCTGGAGCGCAACGTGGTGCTGGAAGAGATCAACATGGTCGAAGACACCCCGGACGACCTGGTGTTCGACCTGATCTCAGAGAAGCTCTGGCCGGAGCATGGCTACGGGCATTCGATCCTGGGCACCCCGGACACGGTGAGTGCCCTGCAGTCGGATGACCTGCACGCGGCGCACATTGCGGGCTACTACCCGGGCAATTGCGTCGTCGCTGCGGCGGGAAGCCTGAATCACGAACTGGTAATGGAGCTGCTGGACAAGGAAGGGTGGTTCGAGTCGTCCGACCGGATCGCGGCGCGGGACCCGATCCCCTCCGCTCCCGCGGTGCGGGGAGGCAACTTCTTCGAAGAGCGCGACACCGCGCAAACTCACATCGTGTACGCGACCGACACGATGCCGTACCGGGATCCCCGCCGCTTTGCGCTCGCCATCATCACCAATGTCTTTGGCGGTGGCATGTCCAGCCGGCTGTTCCAGCGGATCCGGGAAGAGCTGGGCCTGGCGTACGCGGTGTATGCCTTTCAGAACCTCTACCAGTCCACCGGCGTCTCCGGGGTGTACGTCGGCACCCAGCCGTCCACCGCGGACCAGGCCGCCGATGCGATCCAGCGGGAGTTCGAGCTGCTGTCCGCCGAGGGGCTGGGAGAGCAGGAGCTGTCCGAGGGCAAGCAGCAGCTGAAGGGCCAGATCATGTTGTCGCTGGAAAACCCGATCGCCCGGATGAACCGGCTGGCGGCGGTGGCGTTACACCATGACCGCTATCGGCCGCTCGATGAGCTGCTGGCGGATATCGACGCCGTGACCGACGAAGACATCAAGGCGCTGTCCCGCGAGTTCTTTGCGCCGGAACGCCAGACGGTACTCAGGCTGGGTCCCAGTCATCCGATGTAAGAACCGCGTGAAGGGTGAAGGGTGAAGAGTGAAGGGGACAAACAACCCGCGCTCGCTTTCCCCTTCACCCTTCACCCTTCACCCTTCACCTCCTGAGCGATTTATGATCATCGGCGTCCCCAAAGAGATCAAGACCAACGAGAACCGGATCGCCCTGGTGCCCGCCGGCTGTGATGCGCTGGTGGGCGCGGGCCATACAGTCTACATCGAGAAGGGCGGCGGGTTGGGCAGCGGGTTCGCCGACGAGGCCTACACCGCGGTGGGCGGAAAGATCCTGGCGACGGCCGACGAAGTGTGGGCCAAGGCCGACATGATCATGAAGGTGAAAGAGCCGATCGCCGTGGAATGGCCCCGGATGCGCGCCGGTCAGCTGATCTACACCTACTTCCATTTCGCGGCGGCCGAAGAACTCACCCGGGCCGTGATCAAGTCGAACTGCATCGCCATCGCCTATGAGACGGTCCAGCCGCCCGGCGGTGACCTGCCCCTGCTGACTCCGATGTCCGAGGTGGCGGGTCGGATGGCGGTGCAGGAAGGCGCCAAGTACCTGGAAAAGGTCTTCGGTGGCAGCGGGATTCTGCTGGGCGGAGTGCCCGGCGTGGCCCCGGGTGAAGTGGTCATCATCGGCGGCGGCGTGGTCGGCATCAACGCGGCCAAGATGGCCGCGGGACTCGGCGCCCACGTGACCATCCTGGACATCTCGCTCGACCGGCTTCGCTATCTCGACGATGTCCTGCCGGCCAATGTGAACACCGCGTACTCCAACCGCCACAACATCCTCGATGCCATCAAGCGGGCCGACCTGGTGATTGGCGCGGTGCTGCTGCCCGGCGCCAAGGCGCCCCACCTGGTCAAGCGGGACGACCTCAAGCTCATGAAGCCCGGTTCGGTCATCGTGGACGTCGCCGTGGACCAGGGTGGCTGCGTCGAGACCATCAAGCCCACGACCCACGAGAATCCCACCTACTTCGTGGACGGGATCCTGCACTATGCCGTCGCCAACATGCCGGGCGGGGT
>JBDTTZ010000427.1:0-4967 GCA_040008015.1 Gemmatimonadota bacterium | reverse complement strand
CGGGATACTGTGGCAGCATGCCGTACCAGGGCAGCGCGCCGCGCACCACGTAGTTTTTCTCGTATGATGCCTGGACGGGATCAAAGAGCGCGATGGACGTCGTGATGCCGGGCAGCAGCGTGGTCTTCCCGGGAAGAGTGTACAGGTGGAACTCGCCGACCCGCTCCTGGGAGACGGATACGTCCTCCATGGATTGCCTTGCCATCGCCATGTTGCGGGTCTGATCCATTTCCTTCCGCGCGGTAGACACCGAGCCGGCCAGCAATTGCAGCTCCGCATTCTCCAGCCTGAGCCGGTCGTTGCTGATCGTGGCATCGCCCTGGACGGTCGCCATGCTCCGGCCCAGGATGACTTCGTAGTTGGCCTGCCAGGAAGCGCCGGCGGTGAAGTAACCAAGGCGAAGCACGTTCCGCGCTGCGGAGCTGCGGAGCGCCAGCGTGGCTACCGGGTCCACCACGACCAGGTCGGCAGGAAAGTACGGGGTTCCCGGCATCGAGAAGCTGACGGTCCCGTCGGGCATGAGATAGCGCTCAGGATCAACGCCGAGGACGGTGGCGTAGAGTGTGTCCGCGGGACCGCCCCACCGAAATTTCAGCTTTCGGCCGATCGCTCGGCGGAGGACGCTGTTCTGGTCTACCGCTCCATCGTAGCTGACCCCATTGATCACCACCGACGAATCCAGTGAGAACAGGGTCGAGGGATCCAGCGCGCCGACCGGCACCCTGACGGTCGAGCTGCCCCGGGCCACTTCCGCCGGCATCGAGCGGCGCACCAGGACCCGGCCGTCGTTGTAGATCGTGAGGCTGGTCTGAGCAGTAAGTGGTGAGCGGTAAGCGGTAAGCGGGACGAGAAGGGCCGCGAACGCGAGGGCTTTCATATGGGGTTTCATCACAAAACTCTCTTTGAAGGGCTCCGGAGATGCGTGAAGCGACTTTGGGTGCACGTGGGCCGGCTCTGGTCGTGGCGCGGTCACCTCAAACAGCAATCGCGAAAACGCGAAAGAGCGAAAGCGAGAATTGCCCAGACCTAAATTGCTGAACCATGCCAAACAAAAAAATACGACAACTGACGGTCATTTAAGATCATTTTCGCTCTATCGCGCTTTCGCGATGAAAAGCGTGAATCGCAATAAGACTCACCCGACCAAGCCGATGCTGACCTGAACCTACTCCGAGCCCTCAGGCCGAATCGGTTTCCCCGGCTCCCAGTCTCGCGGCAGAAACTCCAGCGCCAGCAGGGTCACCAGCCGCCGGCTGATCAGGTACACCGCGATCACCGCGATCGCCGAGTACCAGCGGTTTTCCGGGCCGATCCGGAGGACCGCGTAGACTCCTGCCAGCAGGGCAGCGACGATGGAAACCAGCCGGGAGATCTTGAGGGCCTTTTCCTCCCGCTCGCCCCGGCAGATCGGGCAGAGCTCGCCCCACTCGATCCTGCCCCGCTTGCCGCAGCGGGCGCAGGGGACGTCAGGCAACCCGGCGAGCGACGGCATCGCCGAACTCCCGGGTGCCGGCCGTCCCGCCCAGGTCGCGGGTCCGGATGTTGTCGTCCACGATGGTCCGCTCCACGGCCTGGCGAAGCTTATCACCCCACCCCACCTCGCCGATGTGATCCAGCATCAGTGCGGCGGCCAGCATCTGGGCGGACGGGTTGGCGATCCCCTTCCCCGCGATGTCGGGGGCGCTGCCATGCACCGCCTCGAAGATGGCGGCATGGGTCCCGATGTTGGCGCCCGGGGCCAGGCCCAGCCCGCCCACCAGCCCGCTCACCTCGTCGCTCAGGATGTCGCCGAACATGTTGGTCGTCACTATGACGTCGAACTGCTCCGGCTTCATGACCAGCTGCATCGCCGCATTGTCCACGATCATGTCGTTGGACTCGACCCGGCCGGCGTATTCCACCTGCATCTGTTTCCCGACCTCGAGGAAGAGACCGCTCACCATTTTCAGGATGTTGGCCTTGTGGATGATGGTGACCTTCTTCCGGCCCCGGCGGATGGCGTATTCGAAGGCGTAGCGCAGGATCCGCTCGCAGCCGACCCGGGTGACGATGGCCAGCGATTCACCGACCGCGCGGGGATCGTCGCCGATCGGCACGAAGTGCTCGACCCCGACATAGAGACCCTCCAGGTTCTCCCGGATCAGCACGATGTCCACGTCGGTGAAGCGGCCCCCCGGCACCATGGACCGGGCCGGGCGCACGTTGGCGTAGAGCTCGAATTCCTTGCGCAGCGCGACGTTCACCGAGCGGAACCCGGTGCCGACCGGCGTGGTGAGCGGTCCCTTCAGGGCGAGGCGGGTGCGGCGAATGCTTTCCAGCGTGGTATCGGGGAGTGGAGTGCCGGTGGCGTCCACCGCGGCTACGCCGGCAATCTGCTCATCCCACTCAAAAGCGAGCCCGGTTCTTTCCAGCACCTTGACCGTCGCAGCGGTGATTTCCGGACCGATCCCGTCACCCGGAATGAGCGTGACGTGAAGGGTCATGGCTGGTCGGTCGGCAGCGGCAGCATGAGGCGATACGCGGCGTCCAGCGCGGCGACCGGAGTGGCGCCCGTAGCGGGGATCAGGGTGCGCCAGAGGACCTGGCCACTCCGCACGTCGGCCAGCACGACCGAAACCTCCGCCTTCACGGTTCCTTCCGGGGTCCGGTTGAACGAGAAGATCGCGGGGATCAGGATCAGCCGTCCCCCGGCGATGGCGACCAGGCTGCGGGCGTAGGTGCGGAGCGGGTCGGGCAGCGTGTTGATCTTGGGCGCGCCCATGATGCTCTGCCCCATCTTGTCGGGATCCAGGTCCAGGCTGGGCGCCCGATGGGCAATACGGCGCAGCTCGGGAGGCAGCACCCAGGTCACGTCGGGCGCCCGGATGGTGAGGGCGAGGCCGAGCGCGGAGTCCGCCCAATGCAGCGCGGTAGGCCGGTCAAACAGCGGAGCTTCGGCGCCGAGCGATGCATCGCTGAGCAGCATGGTGAGCGGCAGGACGACGATCTTCTGCCCGGCCAGCGGCGTGGTGGCGAGCGGGCGGGCCGGCACTTCCGGCTTTTCCGGGGCCGGGTTCTGGCCGTTGGAGTTCCCCTTGCATCCCAGGGCCAGGATGAGGCCCATGAGGACCAACGCGGGAAAACGGGAATTCGGGAGTGAGGGCACAGACATGCAGGCCGGCTTCCGGGAGTAGGTGCGGTGTAAGCTAATGGATCGATCCAGCCGGGGGAGAGGTTTGAGAAGGCGGGGACGCTACTCCAGGGACAGCCCCCCATCCACCACGATGATCTGGCCAGTGATGTGGCGGGCTTCGTCGGAACAGAGAAACGAGACGACATGCGCGATGTCTTCGGTTTCGGCCAGGCGGCCGAGGACGGACGTGCGCTGGGCTCGCTCGAGGACTTCCTTGGGGAGCTGGGTAATCCGCTCGGTGCGGATGAACCCGGGGGCCACGGCGTTCACGTTGACGTTGGCCGGTCCCAGCTCCACGGCGGCCGCCCGGGTGAGCCCGCCCAGCGCTGCCTTGCTGGCCGCGTAGTTCGAAACCCCAAACCCGGGGCGCTCCGCCTGGTGGGCGCTGATGCTGACCACCTTGCCGAAGTGCTGCTCCCGGAAGATCGGCGACGCGGCGGCAATGCAGTTGAAGGCCCCGGTCACGTTGGTATTGAGCACGTCGTTCCAGGCCTGCTGGGTCAGCCGCCAGAGGGCGCCGTCGATCGCGATGCCGGCATTGTTGACCAGGTAGTGCAGGCCGCCGAGCCGGGCCCGGGTCTCGCTCATGAAGCGCTCCACCTGGGCGCGGTCGCGCACGTCGCAGCGGGCGGCATGCACCTTCGAGCCCATCGCCTTCAACGCGGTCTCGGTGAGCACCGCCTGCTCGGTGACGTCGCGGCCCGGCAGGTCGAGAAAGCAGAACGCCACCTGGCATCCCAGCCGGGCAAACTCGAGCGAAATCGAGCGGCCCAGTCCGGTAGCGCCTCCGGTGACCACGGCCACCTTGCCCCGAAAGCCTTGGGCGATCGCCTTGGGCTGGGGACGTTCGAGTGTAGCTCCCGAGGTCCGCGGGCTGCGTTCCCACGACTCCGGGCCCTGGCTGGAGAAACTGGGCATAGGGGGTTCAAGGTACGGGTCGGCAAGGATGGGGGCAAGTAAACCGGCCACCAGAACTTTGGAATGATGGACTCTGGGATTCGGGGACTGCGGGAATGCTCCTGAGCCATTCCCATATTCCCAGAGTCCCGGAATCCCGCATTCCTTCCGCATCGGATCAGCCGTAGATTCTCCTGCATGCGTAAAGTGATCTGGCTCCTCATCGCCCTGGCCGGGGCAGCCGCCTGGGCCATGCTGGCGCTGCACCGAGGGGAGACGATCAGCGCGGCGTGGCTGGTCATTGCGGCCATGGGGACCTACCTGATCGCCTACCGCTTCTACAGCCGGTTTCTCGCCCATCGCGTCTTCCAGCTGGACGACCAGCGCGCCACGCCGGCCGAGCGGCTCAACAACGGCTGCGATTTCGTGCCGACCAGCCGGTGGGTGCTGTTTGGCCATCACTTCGCCGCAATCGCGGGAGCCGGCCCGCTGGTTGGACCGGTGCTGGCCGCGCAGTTCGGCTATCTCCCGGGGACGCTCTGGCTGGTCTTTGGCGTGGTGCTGGGCGGCGGGGTACAGGACTTCGTGATTCTCTTTGGCTCGCTGCGGCGCGATGGCAAGTCGCTGGGCCAGATGGCAAAGGAAGAGATCGGGCCGGTCACCGGACTGCTTGCGATGGGCGCGGTGCTCGCGATCATGATCATCCTGCTCGCCGTGCTGGCGCTGGTGGTGGTGAACGCCCTCAAGGGCAGCCCGTGGGGCGTCTTCACCATCGCGTGCACCATCCCGATCGCGGTGCTGATGGGGTTCTGGATGAAGGTGTGGCGGCCGGGGAAGACGCTCGAGGCATCGGTCTTTGGCGTCATCATGCTGCTGCTGGCGCTGGTGGCAGGCCGCC
>JBDTTZ010000426.1:0-2309 GCA_040008015.1 Gemmatimonadota bacterium | reverse complement strand
ATCCACCGCGACATCAAGCCCGGCAACATCATGGTGGACATCGAAGGCCACGTTATGGTGACCGACTTCGGCATCGCCAAGGTGGCCGACGTCGCGGGACTTACCACCACCGGCCGCACTATCGGGACCCCGGCGTACATGAGCCCCGAGGCGTGCGCGGGCCGCGAAGTGAACGGCATGTCGGACCAGTACGCGCTGGGCGTGGTTGCCTATGAAATGCTGGTGGGGCGGAATCCGTTCCTGGCGGAAAACTCGGTCGGGATCATGTACGCCCACGTGCACGAGGAGGCGCAGGCGATCAGGGAGCTCCGCCCGGAGTGCCCCCCGGAGTTGGCCGATGCCGTCATGCGGATGATCGACAAGAATCCCAATGCGCGGTTCCCCTCGCTCAAGGAAGTCGCCCAGATCTTCCAGGGCACCGCGGCGACCGATGAAATGGCCGTGGCCTCTCTCGGAGCGCTGGCCGCCAGCCGGGGGCAATCGGATTCCGCGATGCCCACCCCGGTTCCCCGGCGCACGCCGTTGCGTACCGGCACCACGACGAAGCAGGTCCGTCGCCACACGCTCACCTGGGTCATCGTCGCGACGCTGGTCGTGGTCGGCGCCGTGCTCTTCGGCGTCGCCAGGATGCGGATCGCCGTGGACCGGCAGCCGCCGGCCGATAGCGCGGTGATCGCTTCCCGGGCAGCCGCGAGCGGCGCCCGGGCCAGGGTGACCGCGGCTGGCCTCGGCACCGCGATCCTGGCGAGAGGAGATTCCATCATGAGCTCGGCCGAGTCGAAGGTGGACTCCGGGCGGATGGCCGATGCGGCTGCGCTCTTCGGCGTCGCGGCGTCGCTCTGGGATTCGGCGCTGGTCAAGCGGGCGCCGGTGACGCAGCAGGTGACGACGCCTTCGGGCGTCCGCCCCGCTACCCCGGATTCCTCGGCCCGCGTCGTCAGTGATTCCGCCGCGATCGCGGCTTACTACCGGGAACTGGCCGCAGTGATCGAGTCACGTCAACTCGATGGGGTGCGGCGCCTGCTGCCCAACCTGACTCCCTCTCAGGAGCAGTACTGGCGCGGCCTGTTCGACGATAAGGAGGTTGAAAAGATCGAGGCGAGTTACCGCGTGGGAGCGGTGACGAGCCAGCCAGAGCTGACCCACGCGTCGATTCAGGAGCACATCGTGGTGACGAAGAAGGGGAAAATTACGCCGCGTGACCGCGGCTATTTCGCCGCCCTGACCAAGGGGCCGCAGGGTTGGCGGCAGATCAGAGAAGAGAAGTGACAAGTGACAAGTGACAAGTAACAAGGATGGGCCCTAGGACCTGTCACTTGTCACCTGTCACTTGTCACCATTTGTAAAAACCCATCCCGCTTTTCTTGCCTAGTTTGCCTTCTTTGACCATCTGCCGCATCAGCGCCGGCGGCTCGTACTGCGCTCCGCCCAGGGTGCTGTGCAGGTACTCGGCGATCCTGAGCCGCACATCGAGCCCGACCAGGTCGGTCAGCTTGAGCGGTCCCATCGGGTGGTTGTAACCCAGCTCCATGGCCTTGTCGATGTCCGCCGGGCTGGCGACACCCTGTTCCACCATGCGGATCGCCTCGAGTCCGAGGACGACGCCGAGCCGGCTCGACGCGAACCCCGGTGAATCCTGGACCACGATCGGCTCCTTCCCCAGCGCGCGCACGATGGCGAGCGCATCCGCCCGGCTTGCCTCGCTGGCGCCGGGGTGCACCACGATCTCCACCAGCTTCATCAGGTGGACCGGGTTGAAGAAATGGAGACCGAGAAAACGTTCGGGGCGGGGAAGGCCGGCCGCGAGAGCCGCAACTGAGAGGGACGAGGTGTTGGTGGCGATCAGTGCCGCCGGGCTGGCCGCTACCGCCGCTTGGGTCAGGACCTGCCGCTTCACCTGGGAATCCTCGATCACCGCTTCGATGACGAGATCAACTCCCCGGCAGGCCTCGGTGATTCCCCCCGCACCCTGGATTCTCGCCCTGACGGCATCCCGCTGTTCGCCGGTCATCTTGCCCCGGGAGACCGCTCCTTCGAGCGTCTTTTCGATGGCGGCGAGCGCGGCGGGCACCGCCTCGGGCCGGGCGTCGCAGAGCATCGTCTGCCAGCCCGCTGTTGCCGCGGCCTGAGCGATGCCGGATCCCATGGTGCCGGCTCCGATCACCGCGACCCGCTTCACCGTCAACTCCATCAGTGGACCTCCTTCACCGCGGCGCGGAGCCGGTCAGGGTAGTTGCCGCAGAGTCCGTCTACTCCGAGCCGGGCCAGCCGTTTGGCATCACGGGGCTGGTTCACCGTCCACGCGATCA
>JBDTTZ010000425.1:0-7548 GCA_040008015.1 Gemmatimonadota bacterium | reverse complement strand
GCCGTGAAGGCCGATCTCATGACCACCAGCAACCACCGAGTCGAGAATCCTCTGGGCCCGGCCGCTCCCCAGCGAGTACGTCACATCTCCCCGGGAGATCGATCCCAGCGACGGCTCTCCGGCCAGGATGAACCAGGTGGAGACAATGCCGAGCTCCCGCTCGGTTCCGAGGATCTCTCTTACACCACGAGAAACCGGGTCGGCCACGACGCTCTTGAGGGCGGCGCCCGCGACCTGCAAGGCCAGGCCAACCTCGCCCTTCCCCGCCAGCTCCGCGAGGCGAAGCGTGGTGAACAGCGGCCACCCGCTCACCACATCGAGATCATGGGTAAAAGCAGCCGCCCAGCGGCGGCCGCGGGGCCACGGCGCCATCACCCGAACCAGTCGAGTGGAAGCCTGGGCGACCACTGCCTCACGCAGCGCGCGCCCGGCCAGATTGATCCGGGGTGCCTGATGCACCCCTGCTTCGACCATCGGGTTGACGGCCGAGGGGACTCGCCCGTGCCGGTCCTGCTCAGTGGATCGCTGCTCCTTGACGGCCCCGGCCACGGCACCCAGTTCGGCAAGTGCCTCGCGGAACACACGAATCTCGCCGTCGCCCGATTCCGGCGACAATGCTGTCTTCGTGGTTCCGGGACGGTCACTGATATCGAGGGTGACGACGCTGGGCGAGGGAGCTTCAACAACGAGAAGGCCCGAGGCTTCGACCATGACGGCCAGCCCAAAACGTTCCAGCGGATTCAGCTGCGACGTGCCGGACGCCAGATGAATCACGACCAGCCCGGCGGAGGAGTCAGGACCCGGACCGTCCTGGCCGGCTGTCCGGCGACGACATGCAATGGCTCGACGTTGGAGGCCACCACGCTGAGCGCTCCGACGACCGCGCCGCGGCCCACGGTAACGCCCGGCAGAATGATGGCTCCGGCCCCGATCCACGCATCCTGTTCGAGCGTGACCGGCCCGCTCGAGACCGGCGCGAAGGGACGGATCAACGAGTTATTGGGATGGGACGAGGTCACCAGGATCACCTGGGGCGCGATGCTGACCCGGTCCCCGATGGTGAGCACCTCGTCGCCTCCCAGCTCCTCCACGATCATCAGCCCGTCGGCGATGTACACCTGCTCTCCGATCTGGACCCCGCACCAGCGCAGCAACTGCAGCCGCCAGCCCGGAAAGAACGCATTCCGGGCCCAGCGCTTGAAGACCTTCTTTCGTAGTCGGCGAAGGAAGTGGAACACGTTATCCAAGATAACGATATAGGAAGGAACCCATGCGGGTCACCGGCTCCGGCAACGCCGACCAGACCCGGGCCGCGAGGGCCAGAGTACCCCGGGAACGGTCGGCCACGTTCAGTCCGCCCGCCGACGGCCAGTAGTCGTACGCCAGCGGTACCGGTTCTCCGCCCCAGCGGCGCTTGAATTCGACCAGCCCCCCCTGCTCCGGCGCGGCGCGGCCCAGGTCGAAACTGACGGCGCCGGCGGCCATCGCGTCCCGAATGGCGGTCCATAGCAACAGGTGATTGGGGCGCTGGGCCAGGGCATCGGGGCGCGAGGCACCAAAGGCATAAATCCACTCGCGCGGACCTTTCCAGACCACGATACCGGCCGCCGGCTCGACGGTCTTGAGCCTGGCGATGTACACATCGGCCAGTCCCATCTCCTGGAGTCGCCGGCACCCGTTCAGGAAAAATGCGCGAGGGGGCGCCGGCAGCCCGTGGCGGCGCGCGGTATCCTCCTCGAGCCGGGCCATCGCGGTCCAGTCTTCGACGCCACCACCGCGCGAAACGGTCAACGCTTCTTTTTCCGACTTGCGAATCCCCCGCTGGGTGCTGGAAGGGTGCAGTCGGGCCCACACCGCTTTCTCTCCGTCCCCAACAGGAAGCACATAGGTGCTGTAGTGCAGATTCCGGACGAACCCGGCAGGCGGCTCCCCGCCGGGCGCCCGCCGTTTGATCTCCAGCCGGCGAAGGCGGCGCGTCTCCGCCTCTTCCCTGGCGGCAGACAGCAGCGCGGTTTCCACGGCCGCGGAGCTTGCCACCGGGCCTGCCGCATAGCCAAACGGCAGGCTCACCAGCCGCCGGGGCCCGAGCAGACCAGGAACCTCGGCCAGTGCCAGCGCTCCAACTACGGCATCTCCATCGAATGCGGTGAAGCACACCAGGGGAAAACGAAAGCTTTGACCGATCGTTTGAACCCAGGCAGGCAGATGGTAGAAAAGTCCGCGCTCGCGAGCGAGCGCCTCCCAGGACGCAGGGGGCTCAGTTGCCCGAGTGATGCTGAGCGACATCGCGATAGAGTTGGAGAAAACGGGCGGTGGCCGGCTCCGTGGCAAAGACCGATTCCACCCGCCCTCGCCCGGCGTCGGTGAGACGCTGGCGCAGCGGCGGATCGGCGAGAAGCCGCCCCAGCGACTCGGCCATTCCTTCCGGCTCGTAAGGCATCAGCAGTCCGGTCACACCATCCTCGATGATTTCGGGAATTCCACCCGCCCGGGTACCCGCCACGGCCGAGCCGGCCAGCAGGGCTTCGACCAGGGTGAGCCCGAGTCCTTCCGCGTCACCCCGGGTCGGGAGCACGGTGATAGTGCTCCGCCCGTATTCGGCCGGCATCTCTCCCTGGGGAACAAAATCCGACCAGCTGACATCGGGGGCACCGAGATCTCGAGCCAGGCGTTCGAGAGCCTGGCGCTCAGGACCTTCGCCGAGAATCCGCAGCGAGCACGTTAACCCACGTCCCCGTAGCAGAGCATAGGCGCGGATGAGGGCATCCACTCCCTTGCTGGGCACCAAGTTTCCGGCGTAGAGGATCAGAGGCGGCGTGGTTTTCGGAACCGCGAGCCCCTGCCTGAAATGAGCGACGTCCACCGGCATGGGGAGCGGAACCAGGTTGCCCGAGTCGCCCTTCAGGAGCTGGCCGATGTCGGCGGCGAGAAAACGGGACACCGTCGTCACCCGGCCCGCGCGACGGAACACCGGCCTGGCCATCCGCCGGAACAGAGCCGAACGCTCCAGCAGGCGCACATCGCTGCCGTGACAGGTGACGATGTAGGGTGTTCCCCGCCCCGAGACCAGCCACCCGCCGGGAAGCCACCAGTGAGCGTGGATGATCTCCGGCGCAAAATCCCGGATCTCGGTCGTGATCGCGCGGCGAAAAGCGAGCAGGAAGGCCGGAAACGCGAGGGCCGCCAGCGGGGACCACAATGCCCCGCGATGGAGGTCACCGGTGTAGGCCACTCGCTCGAGTGCTTCCGGCGCATAGCGAAAGCGGTGAAGTTGAAGCCCCTGGTCGGTTTCACGGACTGAAGTTCCCGGAGCGTGCGGCGCTACCACCCGCACCTCGAACCCCGCCCGGGCCGCGCCCTGGGCGATCCGGGCGACAAAAGCCCCGGCTGGGTCGCCAGGAAACCGAGGATAGTTGTGGGTGACTACGAGGAGGCGCATTCGGGGGAGAAACCTAGCGCGCCCGGAGGGGATGGTGAAGAGTCCCGCCTTACCTCACTTGATGAAATCCACCCACCCAGCCTCGTTCGCCACCACCGCGAACTTGCCGGCGGCATTGAACGCGATCTTGCGCGGGCTCCCCTCGAGGTCGAGCGTCTTCACGATGGTCCGATTGGCGCGGTTGACGATAGTCAGGTAACCGGCCGGCTGCCCCACGTAGAGCTGGGCACGGTCCGGCGACATGGCCAGGCCGAACCCGCCGCCGGGAAGCGGAATCGATGTCGCGACGGCACCGGTCGACAGGTTCACCACGTCGAGCGAGCCGGCTTCATTGGCGACGAACAGCTCCGCGCCGTCAAAGACCACCATGTCCTGGGGACTCCCGGGCACAACCAGGGTCCGGACCACGGTATTGGTCGCCGTGTTTACTTCGACGACGACGCCATTGAACGGGTGACTGATGTAGAGCCGGGTTCCGTTGCGACTGAGCGCCAGGCCGTTGGGCGGACCCGGCATGGGGATCGTGGTGATCACGTTCCGCGAAGCGATGTCGGCCACCGTGACGTTGTTGGCATTGTTGCTGACATACAACCTGGTGCCGTCCAGTGACAGGATGAGGTTGAACGGATCGCCCGCGATCGGGATCGTAGTGACCTGGGTATTGGTCGCCACGTCGATGATCCCGATGTTCTGACTCCACTGGTTGGTCACGTATGCAGTCGTACCCGTCGAATTGAATATGACGTTGGTCGGGATTGAACCCACGGTGATGGTGTTGGGAAACGCGGCCGCCGGAAACACTCCGCCGGAGACGGCGCCGGCATCGAGCCGGGTGATATAATAGGTCCCGTTGCCGTTCCGGCTCACCCCGGCGCCGAAGGGGCGGGAGTCCAGCGGAACGGTGGCCCCGACCGTGCCGGCCGGGTGGCCGCCGTTGGCATCGATTCCCAGGTTGTCCGCCGCCCCGTTGGGAGCAGTTGGATCACTGCTGCAGGCCGCAAGGAAGCCCACGGCGCCAATCGCGCAACACCATGAGGAACGGGTCACAGAGAACTCCTGGATTGGCTGGTTCCCGGTCTGAGACTCGGGAAGGTATGTCTGGGACGTCACAATCAGGCAAACCTGCACGCCTACTGAATCACACTGACCCACCCGCCCTCGTTGGAGATCAGGGCGAGCCGCCCTCCCCAGGCAAACGCCACCCGACGCGCATTTCCGCCGACATTAATTCCTGGGGCGGCGGTCAGAGTGACCATATCGACCACGGTGACCGTGGAACCACCAACGACAAACAATTGGGCACCGTCAGGGGTGAGTGCCATGCCGAATGCCGGCATGGGGATGGCCGGGCTGACTGCGCCGGTGAAGAGGTCAATCTGTTGCAGTCCCAGCATCTCGTTAGCGACGAAGAGCGACAGACCGTCGGGTGAAAGGACCAGCTCCTGGGGCACACCCCCGACGACGAAGGAATCCACGACGGTTCGCGCGCTGAGGTGGATCTTGAGCACCCGGCCGCTCGCCGTGGAACTGACATACAGGTCGTCGCTGCCCGGGGGCCCCAGAGTCATTCCGTTGGGAGCGCCGTCTACCACGACGCTATCCAGCTTGGCGTTAGTGGTGCTGTTCAGGATGATGATTTTGCCACCTGCCAGCGAAACGTAGGTCTCGTTCCCTACCCGGGCCGACAGCACCCGGAATGGGGAATCTCCCAGGGGGACGGTGGTGGACTGGATGTTGGCGCCGGCATCGATCACGCCCAGAGAGCCGCTCCCCTGGTTAGTGACGAAGGCCTTAAGCTCGCGTGGGACCACCTCGATATCAGTCGGTGTGTCTCCCACCGAGAACTGCGCGGTAATCGGCCCCGCCAGAGGGAGCGTGTCGTGCCCTACGGCGACGCCTAGGAGTTTGGTGACGTACACCAGCCCGGATCCCGACGTCGCAATGCCAAAGGGGGTGTTGTTCACAGCGAAGGTGGTGTGCGCCGTGCCTGGATGAGAGGCAGAGTACACATTCACAACCACGGTATCGGTCGCGGACACCGTGTCCCCCAGGATCCCCGTGATGATAGCGATTTTAGTGACACCGGGCGCATCCGCGATCACCCTGCTTCCGCTAAAGGAGAGGATCGAGGGAACCGCCACGAGAGTCAGCACAGGATTCGCAACAACAGCGGCGTGGCAGTTCGTCACGGTCACCGTGAGTGGCCTCGTCCCATCCACATCGAGGTTCATGGAGTCAGGACCGGCGATCACTGAGATCGGGCCATTGATGACCGTGATTGCGACAGTGTCTTTCAGCTGGCCGCTGGCCGCGATGATTTCCGTAGTGCCGATAGACTGGCCGGTGACCACGCCGCCGACGACGGTAGCGATGCCGGGGCCCCTCGACGTGTAGGTGATCGTCGCGCCCGGCACGACGTTCCCTTCGCCGTCATGCACGCTTGCGGTGATCTGGCCGGTACCGCCGCAGTCCCGGATGCTCAATGCCTGCGGACTGACCACCAGGCTGTTGCCTGGCCCGTTGCCGCCGTTGTCCTCTCCCCCGCAGGCTGCCAAGGCAAGGCATGCGAGCGCGTACCGTGCAGAGCGGTGCATCGGACTCCCGTTCGAAAATGTTGGTGGGTATAAAAGGAGTGTACTCTGAGAATTCAGATGCGCAAGACCGGTTTTCAGCGCTCGGTCGAGTCCGATTTCACAGTGTGGACATCATGCGACAGTTGCCGGACGTCCTCCCGCATTCCGGCCACCATTTCCCCGACGAACCCAAACCCGAAGAGCGCGATCCCGCTGATCACCATGGTTTCCACCAGGTTGAGCAGCGGCCGGAAGCCGATCCCGTAACCGTAACGGAGCACCAGACCGACCACGCCGGCGATGAAGCCGATGCTGAACAGGAAGGCCCCGATGACGCCGAAGAAAAGCAGCGGCTTCCGGCCAAACTTGAGCTGGAACCACACGGACAGCAGGTCCAGCACCCCAATGGGAATCCGGCGCCAGGTGAACTTGGAAATCCCGGCCCGGCGGGGATAGAGCGGAACCGGATGGGAGGTAAGCCGAAAGCCGTCCGCCACCGCGATCACCACCATGTAGCGGTGCCAGTCGGGACGCAGCGGCTGATTGGCCATGATCTCCCGGCGATACGCTTTCACCGAGTTGAGATCGGTCACGCTGACGCCGAAGAGCACCCGGCACAGGGCATTGTAAATCCGGGAGACGAACGCCTTCTCGTATTTCCCCTGCTTGGTGCCGGTGACGATGTCGGCCCGTCCTTCCAGGATCGGGCCGACAAGGGCCGGGATATCCTCCGGCAGGTACTGCAGATCGGCCGGGTAGAACACGAAGACATCGCCCCGGGCGGCATTCCCGGCGGAGCGCAGCGCGTCGGCGATGCCGCGTTGCCGGCGGTGGGTGACAACATGCAGAAAGGGGAACTCCCGCTCCAGCCGAGCCAGGACGTCGGGCGATTCGTCCCGGGAGCCGTCGTCCACGACGACGACTTCAAAACTGAACGGGGCCTTGCTCAGCGACTCCTGGCAGAGCCGCACGAATTCGGGGAGGTTCTGGGCTTCGTCCTTGGCGGGAACGAGGACGCTGACGTCCACGCCGGCCCGCCGGGCGACATCGGTCATACCCGCTTCCGCATCCGGGCCGGCAGGATCCCCAGCTGGTCGCGGTACTTGGCGACCGTGCGGCGCGCGATCTGGATGCCCTGCTCCTGGAAGAGCTGGACGATCTGCTGGTCGGTAAGCGGGCCGGCCGGCTTCTCCTCGGCCACCATCTTCTGCAGCTTGGCGCGGATGGACCGGGCGCTGGCGTCCTCGCCCGAAGTGGTGGAGAGCGCGCTGGAGAAGAAGAACTTGAGCGGCAGCACCCCGCGCGGGGTCTGCACGTACTTCTCGTTGGTTACCCGGCTCACCGTCGACTCGTGCATGTTGATGACCTCGGCGACTTCCCGCAGGGTGAGCGGCCGCAGGTGCTCGATACCCTTCTCGAAGAAGTCCCGCTGCCGGTCCACGATGAAGTTCATGACCTTGAGCATGGTCTGGCGCCGCTGTTCCAGCGCCTGGATCATCCAGTTGGCGCTGTTCATCTTGCTGGCGATGAACTCGC
>JBDTTZ010000424.1:0-2539 GCA_040008015.1 Gemmatimonadota bacterium | reverse complement strand
CCATCAGCGCCTGCGTCCAGGCCCTGGAAGGAAGGCTGGACGAGCTCCCCGAGCCGGCCCGGTCCGCGCGCGGGGAGTATCTCGAGATCATCGACAAGGAAGTCCAGCGCTGCACCAGTATCGTGGATGGGCTGCTCGACTTCAGCCGGCCCAAAGGCAAGACCAAGCAGCGCACCCGGGTCATGAACCTGGTGGAGGACACCCTGTTCCTGCTCCGCCACCACAAGACCTACCGCAAGCTCGAGGTCCGGCTCGACGTCGATCCCACCCTGCCCGACATCCACGGCAACGCCGAGCAGCTGATCCAGGCCTTCATGGCCATCTCGCTCAACGCGGTCGATGCCATGGAGAACGGCGGCGAGCTCCGGGTGCGCACGGCACGGAGCGACCACCGCGACGATGAGATCGTGGTGGAGTTCCAGGACACCGGCCACGGGATTCCCCGGAACTCGCTGTCCAAGATTTTCGATCCCTTCTACACTACCAAGCCGCAGGGGCGCGGCACCGGGCTCGGCCTCTCGGTCTGCTATGGCATCGTGGAGCAGCATGGCGGGCGGATCGAGGTGGAGAGCCTGCAGGGCCGGGGTGCCACTTTCCGGGTGTTTCTCCCGATTGCGGCCGGGTATGAGAAGTCTGAGGACACGGGGAACAGTCCACCACTGATCAGCTGATTTCCGCGAAGGGGCGCACAGCTGTGCGCCCGTCCCCGCAGAAACCAGCCACCGATTACATGATTGAAACAAATTGAATTTATTACTTTCATCAGCAAAAACTTCGGCAAAACCCTCGGCGTGCCTCGGCGGCTCAGCGGGGCGCTGTTCTCCGCGCCCTCTGCCTAGTCCATCCCGATGAAGATCCTGGTGGTGGAGGACGACAAGACCGTCGGCCAGTACGTAAAGCGCGGCCTGGACGAGCAGCGGTTTCATGCCGACCTGGTCGCCGACGGGCTGGAAGGGCTCCGGCTCGCGTCGGGCGGGCTGTACGATCTCATGGTGCTCGATCTCCGGATTCCCGGGATGTCGGGCCTGGAGCTGGTGCGCACCCTGCGCGACCGGGGAAATACCACGCCGATCCTGGTGCTGACCGCGCAGGACTCGGTGGACTTCAAGGTCCAGGCCCTCCGTGCCGGCGCCGATGACTACGTCACCAAGCCTTTTTCCTTCGAAGAACTGCTCGCCCGGGTGGAGGCCCTCGGCCGGCGCCCCAAGCAATTGGCCCCGCCGGTGCTCAAGGTGGCCGACCTGGAGCTGGATACCGGCACCCGCGAAGTGCGCCGGGGCGGCAAGCTGCTCGACCTCACGCCCAAGGAATACGCGGTCCTCGAATACCTGATCCGGCATCCCGGTCGTGTCATGTCCCGGACCCTGATCACCGAGTACGCCTGGGATTACCATTTCGACCCCGGAACCAACATCGTGGACGTGGTGATCAACCGGCTTCGCAAGAAGGTGGATACCGGGTTTACGGTGAAGTTGATCCATACGGTACGAGGGGTTGGCTATGTGGTGAAACCCGGTGAGAAGTAAGCGGTAGGGGCGCACAGCTGTGCGCCCCTACGAAGGGGCCGCATGAAAACAATCCGCACCCGCCTGACCGTCTGGTACACCGTCGCCATGGCCCTCGTCGTCGTGGCCTTCGGTGCCGCCCTGGTGATCGAGCGCCGCCACCCCAGCTTCGACGAGCTTGATGAACGGCTGCAGCTGGAATCCGATGTCGCCCTGGGGTGGCTGAGCGAGTCGCACCGGGTGCTGGGCGGCCAGATCACCATGGTGGACTCGGTGCCGGGCCGGGAGGGCAGCTGGGTCTTCCGAACCGTGCTGGTGCCGACGGTCAGCACCTACCTGGAAAGCATGCGGGATCCGCTGGTCGTGGTGGACACGCTGGGAAACCTGATCTACGCGTCGCAGCAATCCCGCTCGCTCTCCTACAATTCTCTGGAAAACCTGGTCGCGCTGCTTCGGCCGCGGCCGGGTACCCGGGTGACCGGAACCGCCAACCTGGATCCTCACCTGGGCGCCTTCCGCTATCTCGCGGCCCCGATCCCCGCGGTCCCCGCTATCGGCGGGATGCTGATCGCAACGCCGGCGGAGGTGTCCTCCTTCGAACCCCGGCAGCTGATCCGCTCCATGGGTGTCATCCTGCCGATCGTCCTCCTGGCCTCGGTCGGCCTCGGATACTGGCTGGCCGACCGGTCATTGCGGCCGATCCAGGACATGATGGACGAGCTGGAGGCGATTACCGACGGCCGCGGCCTGCACCGCCGGCTGATGGTCCCCCGGTCCGGCGACGAACTGGCCCGGCTGGCACTCAAGGTGAACGGGATGCTGGCCCGGCTGGAGCAGAGCTTTTCCGGCCTGCGCCGGTTCACCGCCGATGCCAGCCACGAGCTCAAGACTCCGCTGATGGTGGTGCGGGCCGGGGTGGAACGGGCCCTCACCAACCCGGGCGCGCCGGCGGACAGCATCGAACAGCTGGACGAAACCTTGAACCAGATCAACCGGATGAGCGAGCTGGTGGAAACGCTGCTCACCCTGGCGCG
>JBDTTZ010000423.1:0-13082 GCA_040008015.1 Gemmatimonadota bacterium | reverse complement strand
ACGTGGTGATTTGCGCATATTGCAGCCACGTTAAACAAATCGCTAAAACGCCGCCCCGCGCCCCGTTTTGGCGCCGGGTATTTTTCTTTTTTTTGACGGACCAGGATGACCGCAACCCACACCGAGCCTTGGACCCGCGCCTCCCGACTGGCCGCCATTCAGCAGCTACTGGCTCGCCGGATTCTGGTGCTGGACGGTGCCATGGGGACCATGGTCCAGAGCTACAAGCTGGAGGAGAAGGATTACCGGGGCACTCGGTTCGCGGACCATCCGCGCGACCTGAAGGGCAACCACGACCTCCTCAGCCTGACCCAACCCTCCATCATCCGCGCGATCCACCTTGCCTATCTCGAGGCCGGCGCGGATATCCTCGAGACCAATACGTTCACGGCCACTCCGGTCGCGCTGTCCGATTACGGACTCGAGTCCATCGCGCGGGAGCTCAACCGGGAAGCTGCCCGGATCGCCCGCGAAGCGGCCGACAGCCTGGAAGGACCGGACCGGCCCCTTTTCGTGGCCGGCGTGCTGGGCCCGACGAACCGAACCGCGACCATCTCGCCCGACGTCAACCGCCCCGGCTTCCGCAACATCGATTTCGCGAGCCTGAAGGAAGGTTACCGTGAGGCGGCGCACGGGCTGATCGAGGGCGGCGCCGACCTGATCCTGATCGAAACCGTATTCGATACGCTCAACTGCAAGGCCGCGATCTTTGCCGTGGAATCGGTGTTTGAGGAGCTGGGCGAGCGGCTGCCCGTCATGATCTCGGGCACCATCACCGATGCCAGCGGGCGAACGCTCTCGGGCCAGACGACGGAAGCATTCTGGCATTCGGTGGCCCATGCGGCACCGTTGAGCATCGGTCTCAACTGCGCGCTCGGCGCCCCCCAGCTCCGGTCCTACGTCCAGGAGCTGTCCCGGATCGCGCCGGTATTCGTGAGCACCCATCCCAACGCCGGGCTGCCCAACGAATTCGGCGGATACGATGATACGCCGGAGCACATGGCATCGGTGCTCGGTGAATTCGCCGAGCACGGGTTGATCAACATCGTAGGCGGATGTTGCGGGACGACTCCCGCGCATATCCGGGCCATCGCGGACGCGGTGGCGGTCCACCCGCCGCGCCAGCTTCCAGCCCTGCCCCATCATCTCCGGCTGAGCGGTCTCGAGCCGCTGACCCTGGGCCCCGACACCCTCTTCGTCAACATCGGCGAGCGCACCAACGTCACCGGGTCGGCCCAGTTCGCCAAGCTGATCCTGGCAGGCGACTACGATGCCGGGCTCGCCATCGCGCGCCAGCAGGTGGCGAACGGCGCCCAGATGATCGACATCAACCTGGACGAGGGCATGCTGGACTCACGCCTGGCCATGGTCACCTTCCTCGACCTGATCGCGGCGGAGCCCGACATCAGCCGAGTACCCGTGGTGATCGATTCGTCGCGCTGGGAAGTGATCGAGGCGGGGCTCCAGCACGTGCAGGGGAAAGGCATCGTCAACTCGATCAGCATGAAGGAGGGCGAAGAACAATTCCTCCATCACGCGCGGCTGGTGCGGCGCTACGGCGCGGCGGTCATCGTCATGGCCTTCGACGAGCAGGGCCAGGCGGACACCGCGGAGCGCAAGGTGGCCATCTGCGCCCGGGCCTACAAGCTGCTGACGGAAAAGGCGGGATTTCCGCCCGAGGACATCATCTTCGATCCCAATATCTTCGCCATCGCGACCGGGATCGAGGAGCACAACAACTACGCCGTGGAGTTCATCGAAGCCACCCGGCGCATCAAGGAGACGCTGCCCCATGCCCGGGTCAGCGGCGGTGTCAGCAACGTCTCGTTCGCCTTCCGCGGCAACCAGCCGGTGCGGGAAGCGATCCACTCGGTGTTCCTCTACCACGCCATCAGGGCCGGCATGGACATGGGGATCGTGAACGCCGGGCAGCTCACCATCTACAGCGACATCCCGAAGGACCTGCTGGAGGTGGTCGAGGACGTGGTGCTGAACCGCCGGCCCGATTCCACGGAGCGGCTGCTTGCCATCGCCGACAAGGTGGAGGGACGCGAAGTCGCTCCCGCCGAGGTGCTGGCCTGGCGCAACGGAACGGTGAACGAGCGGCTGACCCACGCGCTGGTCAACGGCATCACCGATTTCGTCATCGAGGACACGGAAGAGGCCCGGCACCTGGCGGAGCATCCGATCGAAGTCATCGAAGGCCCGCTCATGGCGGGAATGAACGTCGTGGGAGACCTGTTCGGTGCGGGAAAGATGTTCTTGCCCCAGGTGGTGAAGAGCGCCCGGGTCATGAAGAAGGCTGTCGCGCACCTGATTCCCTACCTGGAAGCCCAGCGGCGGGAAGGCGACTCGAAGACCAGGGGACGGGTCGTCATGGCGACGGTGAAGGGGGACGTGCACGATATCGGCAAGAACATCGTGGGCGTCGTCCTCCAGTGCAATAATTTTGAAGTGATCGATCTCGGCGTGATGGTGCCCTGCGCGAAAATCCTGGAAACCGCGCGCGCGGTCGGGGCGGACCTGATCGGTCTGAGCGGATTGATCACCCCGTCACTGGAGGAGATGTCCTTCATCGCGGGAGAGATGGAGCGCGAGGGCTTCAAGGTCCCGCTCCTCATCGGCGGCGCGACCACCTCCCGGGTCCACACGGCGGTCAAGATCGAGCCGCGCTATTCGGGACCGACCATTCACGTGCTCGACGCGTCCCGCGCGGTGGGCGTGGCCGGCGCCCTGCTGAGCCCGGTGCAGCGGGACGAGTTCCAGAGCAACATCCGGAAAGAATACGACGAGATCCGGGTGAGCCGTGCCGAGCGGCGGGAGCAGCAGCCAAAGCAGTCGCTGGCCGCGGCCCGGGCGAACCGCCCCCGGATCGACTGGGCTGCGACGCCATCGCCGATGCCCTGCATCATGGGTCGCCAGGTCCTGGCCGATTACCCGCTGGAGGACCTGGTGGACTACATCGACTGGACGCCGTTCTTCCGCACCTGGGAGCTCTCGGGGCACTACCCCGCGATCCTGACCGATCCTTCCGTCGGCCCCGCGGCGTCGGCCCTCTTCCAGGACGCGCAGGCCATGCTGGAACGGATCGTCCGGGAAAAGCTGCTCCGGCCCAGCGGGGTATTCGGATTTTTTCCGGCCCGCAGTACTCCGGATGACGACATCGAGGTCTTCGAAGGCGTGGACCGGATGCGGCAACCGGTCGCGGTCATCCACACCCTGCGGCAGCAGATGGTGAAACCGCCGGGACGGCCCAACTACGCGCTCGCCGATTTCGTGGCACCGGCCGGCAATGAAATGGGCGACTACATCGGCGCGTTCGCCGTCACCAGCGGACATGGCCTGGAACAACTTGTGGCCGAGTGCGAGGCCAACAACGACGACTACAGCAGCATCCTCGCCAAGGCGTTGGCGGACCGGCTGGCGGAGGCCTTCGCCGAGCGGTTGCACCAGCGGGTGCGCACCGAGTTCTGGGGCTACGCCCCCGGCGAGAAGCTGGAGAGCGATGCGCTGATCAAGGAGAGTTACCAGGGCATCCGGCCCGCGCCGGGATATCCTGCCTGCCCTGATCACACCGAGAAACAGGTCCTGTTCGACTTGCTCCGGGTGGAGCGGCACTCGGGGATCACCCTGACCGAGAGTTACGCGATGTTCCCCGCCGCGTCGGTGAGTGGCTGGTATTTCTGGCACCCCGAGGCGCGCTATTTCGGACTGGGCAAGATCGAGCGGGACCAGGCCGAAGACTATGCGCGCCGCAAAAACATGAGCGTCGAAGAAACCGAACGTTGGCTGGCTCCAAACCTGAATTACGAAACGGACGGTAATAGGCGGTAGATGACGGTGGGACTGTAGAAGACGGCATTGGGTGCAATGACAGGAGATCTTGTGCGAACTTACCTCTGGATTGATTTCAACCTGGGACGGGGTCGGGCTGTTTACCGCCCATTACCGTCCATTACCGCCTATTCCCGACTATGAAAACCTTTCGGGATCTGCTCGATGACGGCCGGGTCCACGTCTTCGACGGCGCCATGGGCACCATGCTCTATGGCCGCGGCGTCTTCGTGAACGTCTGCTACGACGAGCTGAATCTCCGCCAGCCGGACCTGGTGCGGGACATCCACCGGGAATATGTGAAGGCCGGCGCCGAGATCATCGAGACCAACACCTTTGGGGCCAACCCGTTCAAGCTGGCCCACCACGGACTGGCGGACGACGTCGAACGGATCAACACCGAGGCGGTCCGGCTGGCCCAGGATGCCGCGTCGGGCCGTGCCGTGGTGCTGGGCGCCATCGGGCCGCTCGGCGTCCGCATCGAGCCCTTCGGTGAGACCGCGGTGGCCGAGGCGCAGGCGGCGTTCGCGCGCCAGGTCACCGGAATGCTGGACGCGGGAGTCGATGGCTTCATCCTGGAGACCTTCAGCGACGTGGAGGAGCTGCGGGCGGCGGTGCAGGCGGTGCGCGGCTTGTCGGACCTGCCTGTCGTCGCGCAGATGACGGTGGGTGAGGACGGCCGGACCCACTACGGCACCGAACCGCTCACCTTCGGCGCCCAGCTGAGCGACATGCCGGTCCAGGTGATCGGGGTGAACTGTTCGGTCGGTCCCCACGGCGTGCTGGAAGCGGTCGAACAGCTGGCCCGGGTGACCACGCTCCCGATTTCAGCCCAACCCAACGCCGGCCTGCCGCGCGCGGTGGGCGACCGGAAGATCTACATGGCGTCTCCCGAGTACATGGCCAGCTATTCCCGCCGGATGGTAGAGGCGGGCGCCAAGTTTGTCGGGGGCTGCTGCGGAACGACCCCAGAGCACATCAAGGCGATGGTGGGCTTCGTCCAGAGCGTTTCACCGCGGCATACCATGGTCACCGCGGCGCCGGAGCTGAGCAAGGGAAGGCCGCCGGTTCCCCTGGCGCAACGCTCGGCGCTGGGAGCGAAGATCGCCGCGGGCGTGTTCACCACGGCGGTGGAGATCGTGCCGCCCAAGGGCACCGATCCGGAGCCCATGTTCGTCCAGTGCCGCCAGCTCAAGGCGGCCGGCGTGGACGTGGTGAACGTGCCGGATGGTCCCCGGGCCCAGAGCCGGATGGGAGCCCTCATTTCCGCGCTGCTGATTCAGCGGGAAGTCGGGATGGATGCCGTGGTGCATTACTGCTGCCGGGACCGCAATCTCCTGGGCATGCTATCCGACCTGCTGGGTGCGGCGGCGGGCGGACTTCACAACCTCCTGATCATCACCGGCGATCCGCCCAAGATGGGCCCGTATCCGGACTCGACCGCGGTTTTCGATATCGACTCGATCGGCCTGACCAACCTGGTGGCGCGGCTCAACCGCGGGCTGGATCCGGGAGGCAACGACCTGGGCTGCCCTACCAGCTTCGTGGTTGGCGTCGGGGTAAACCCGACCGCGCCGGACCAGGATCGTGAACTGCGGCGATTTGCCTGGAAAGTGGAGGCGGGGGCCGAGTTTGCCGTCACCCAGCCGGTGTTCGACATCGAACAGTTCGATCGTTTTCTTCGCCGGGTAGAAGGATTGAAGATCCCCATCGTGGCGGGCATCTGGCCCCTGGTGTCCCTTCGGAACGCCGAGTTCCTGGCCAACGAGGTTCCCGGAGTCAGCGTACCGGAAACGGTGCTGAGCCGGATGCGGCAGGCCAGTGGCCGGGGGAAAGAGGCCGGATTGGCGGAAGGAGTGACCATTGCCCGGGAAATGCTGGCTGCCGTGAGGGATCGGGTACAAGGCGTGCAGGTAGCCGCACCGCTGGGAAAGGTGCCGGTGGCAATCGAGGTACTGCAACAATGAGGCGAGTTCGCCATCATTGAGTCTGGACCCCGGTTCCGGTATACTCACCAAGTCGCCCCCCTGCTCGGCAACTGACAACCTCTCTCTGGCAAGGAATGTCCGTATGCAGGACGTCTCCGCGGTTCCCCGCGCCCTGACGACTCTATCAGAAGAGGAAGAACTTTTCCGTTCCACCGTGCACGAATTCGCCGAGACCGAGGTCCGGCCTTACGTGCATGAAATGGATGAAAAAGGAATCTTCAAGCCGGAGCTGATCAAGAAGTTCTTCGAGCTGGGGCTCATGGCCATCGAGATTCCCGAGCAGTACGGCGGCGCGGGAGGCGGGATTTTTCTCTCGGTGCTGGCGATCGAGGAACTGTCCCGGGTGGACGCCGCGGCGGCCATCTACGTGGACGTGCACAACACCCTGGTCAACAACTGCGTGCTCCACTGGGCCAGCGACGAGCAGAAGGCTCGCTTCTGCCCCCGGCTGGCGACGGACCTGCTGGGCGCCTACGCGCTTTCGGAGCCGGGCAGCGGGAGTGACGCCTTTTCCCTTTCCACCCGCGCGGTGCAGAACGGTGACAACTGGGAATTGAACGGCCGGAAGATGTGGATCACCAATGGGGCGGAGGCGGGCTTCTTCATCGTTTTCGCCACGGTAGATCCCTCCAAGGGCTACAAGGGCATCACGGCGTTCATGGTGGAGCGGGATTTCCCCGGGTTCTCGGTCGGGAAACGGGAGCACAAGCTGGGGATCAAGGCGTCAAGCACCACGGAGCTGATTCTCGACAACTGCATGGTGCCCGCGGCCAACCTGCTGGGACCGGTGGGGCAGGGATACAAGGTTTCCATCGAGACGCTGAACGAAGGCCGGATCGGGATCGGCGCCCAGATGATTGGGGTGGCGCGGGGCGCCCTGGAATCGGCGATCGCCTACGTCAAGGAGCGCAAGGCGTTCGGCAAGACGGTCGCGGAATTCCAGGGCGTGCAGTTTCAGCTGGCCCAGGCGGCCACCGAGCTGGAGGCCGCACGGTGCCTGGTATACAACGCGGCTCGTTTGCGCGACAGCGGGCTGCCGTTCACCCAGGACGCCGCCATGGCCAAGCTGTTTGCCTCCCAGGTCGCGGAACGCGTCGCCTCGGTGAGTCTCGAGTTGTTCGGCGGCTACGGTTACACCCGGGAGTATCCGGCGGAGAAATTCTACCGCGATGCGAAGATCGGAACGATTTACGAAGGCACCAGCAACATGCAGCTCCAGACAATCGCGAAGCTGCTTCTGAAATAAGGGCGGTGCCCCACCCGCCCGATTGCAGCTTTGCTGCATCCGCGCCCTGCGTGATCCTTCCCGCTGTCGAATACCATGACAACCAGCTATCCCGTTGCGCGGGGATAAGTCACATCGCCATATTGCCTTGCGACCCTATCTTGAAAAGGGTCGCCGGACGGCCAGCGGCCTGGGTCTTGCACCTTAGCCGCTCCTGAATCACCGCAGAGATAGATCACATGGCCCGTTGGATCGCATTCTCCATCGCAATCACCTGTGCCTCACTCGCCGGCGCGCCCGCCGAGTGCCAGACACTCACACCTGCCCAACGGGCGGAGCTGGCCAGCTGGTATCAGACAGCGAGCCGTCGCGCACCAGGCGACTGGGGGATTGCGATAGCCAACCAGCGGGGCGAATTGCTGTGGAGCGTCGAACCGGCCACCAGCCTGGTTCCCGCATCCACCGTGAAGCTGTTTACTACGGGGTTCGCCCGGACAGTACTGGGTGGAGCGGCGCGTCGGCCCACCAGGGTCATCGGGTCCGGCTTCATCGACCCCCTGAGCGGCGAGTGGATGGGCTCCTGGGCGCTCGAGCTGAACGGCGATCCCTCACTGGAGAATCCGTCCGGCGTCGGCCCCAAGCTGGTTGATCTCACCGAGCAGCTGTCCCAGCTCGGGATCCGCCGTCTCACCGGCCCGCTCCAAGTCCGGAGCGCGAATGGCCCGGCAGTCGCGACCTATCCCACCGCATGGTCCCACCGGCACTGGGGACGGCTGTTCGCGCCCCTCATCGGCGCGCTTACCATCCATGAAAACGTGGTGTACTTCACGATCCAGCCCGGCCCCCGGATCGGAACGCCGCCGGAGCTGATTGCCGCCGCGCCCGACGGGGTGGAATCCCTCGTGATCATGCGGGCCAGGACGGTGTCCGGCACCCGAAGCCGCCTCTCGTTATCGCCCTCGGGCAACGGCGGCTGGGTGATGAACGGCACGATCGGCGTTTCGGCCCGGACCCGTGGTTTCTCCGCGGTGGCCTCGGATCCCAAGGCGGTGCTGGCCCGGGCCTGGGCCAGCGCGCTCCGGCGGGCCGGCATCGAGTGGAACGAGAATCCTCGCGCCAGCTCGATCCTCCCCGGGCCGATCATGACGACGCTGGCCGAGGTGGCCTCGCCCATGCTGGACTCGGTGGCCAGTGAAGTGAACCGGCGCAGCCTGAACCTCGGCGCCGAGCTGCTGCTCCGGTGGGCGGGTGGAGAACAGGGGCCCGAGCTCATGACCCAGCACGTACGCTCCGTGGCCGGAAGCGTCGAGGGGCTGCACCTGGTGGACGGCAGCGGGCTTTCCAACGATGACCGCGCCTCTCCGCTCACCTTTGTGAACTATCTCGCCAAGATTCCGACCACGCCAGGCGGGCGGAATTTTCCGCTGCTGCTGCCGGCCAATGGCGTGGGAACCTTGCGGCACCTCAGCAGCGGGCTGGGCCAGGGCGTGGTTCGAGCCAAGACCGGAACGCTGGGACAGGTGTCCAACGTGACCGGCTACCTGGGACGCCCCGACGGCGTCCTGATCGTGTCCGTGATGTACAATGGCGACCGGCCTTCTACCGCCCGCCTCCTGCAGTGGAAGCTGTTCCAGTTGCTCGGTGCCGACGGCGCCGCCATTCCGGAAGACATCCTGACTCCGGACGCGCAGTTGGGCGGCTCGGACGCATCAGCGGCACCCGCTTCAGCCGATACAACCAGCAAATAGCTGATGGCTGATGGCTGATGGCAAATGGCACACTGGAGTGTGCCAGTAATTCTGTCCTCACCCCGCACTCCAATTTGCCATACGCCATACGCTATTTGCCATGTACTATCAGCAAATGATGTACATTGCAGGCCTCTCCGTTGAGGAGGAGTATGCGCTTGCTGGTCCGATCGGCAACCATCACCACGCTCATCTTCATCCTGTACTTCATCGCGGGCTCCCTGATCGCGGACAGCCTGCGCTTCCCCTACGGTTACGTCAGCGTCGGAGCCCTGCTCCTGTTCGGCTGGGGTGGTTACCACTTCAGCCGGATGGCCGGGGTAATCTCCGCCGCGCTGGCCACCGGAGTCGCCGCCCTGATTTCGGCACTGGTGACCTGGGGCCTGCTCAACCTGATGGGCACCAACTCCCCATCTCCCCGGCCCGATGCGGTCATGGAAGTGCTGGTCACCATGACACTGGCGGCCACCGCGCTGGGCGCGCTGGGGGCAGGCCTCGCTCACCTCGGACATCGGAGCAGCCATGAGGCATAGAGGCGGGTCTGAGACCCGCCCGTATGTCCTGGTCGCAGTCGCGCTGGCCTGCCTGTGCACTCCATGCACCGCCACAGCTCAGCAACGTCCCACGCTCATTAGCGGCGCCCTGATCGTGGACGGCAGTGGGTGGGGTGATCGCGTATGACGGGAAGCCGACCGGAACACACCCGGGGAAGGTCATTCGGCAGGGGGGGAGAATAGGTCGCGTTTTTCTGGTTACCACCTCGATCTGTTACAGGCGATATTCCCCATTCAGGGGGCGGAGGCCTCACCGTTGAGTGAGGGTATTTGTAAGACGTCCGCATTTTTGTGGACACCGCTTCAATCCCTGGTTATGCGATATTCCCCATATAGGGGCGGAGTCCTCTCGAAGCCGTTCGCCTCAAAGCATGAGATGAGCCAGCATTTTCCCTTGTGGCTCTGTGGTTTGCCGGTCCATCGGTTCCACCGTAAGCGCCGCACCCATCACTTCACCTCCACCCGGCGGCATCCCCATCATCATGAAGGTCGGGCCCGCCGAATCCGGTTGAACCACCGCCCCCCGGACCATGCCGTCCTTCTCGATGAACCAGAACTGGTAGACCTGGTCCGGGCCGGCTGGCGGCAAGCCATGGACGACCACGTTCCAGCGGTGGGTACGCGCGTCCGCAAAAATGAGCAGACCCCCATCCCTGTTTTCCATCTGGAAGCTCGCCTGTAGAATCCGGGTCGCGCCCCGCATCACCGAAACGGTATCCTCCAGTGCCGCCAGGCGGTTCTGTCGAATGCTCGCCTGCTGGGCGAGGACAGCTCGCTCCCGGTCCAGGCTCCGGAGTTGTTGCCGGCCGATCCCGTACGTAAGAATCGCGAGAAGCAGGGAAGCCGCAACCGCCAGCGTCGTCATCCGGTTCCAGCGCCACTGATTGTTTCCCAGTACGTGCTCAACGATCCGCCGCTGCAGTCCGGGGCGCACCGTCACGGGTGCTACCCCCATCGGCAACCAGGCTAGCTCCTGCTCGAGCGTGCGGATCGCTTCCCGGCATTCCGCGCAGCCGGCGAGGTGTTCGCTGAAGGTTGTCATCTCGTCTCGCTCCAGGCTCCGAGTGACGTAGGCGGTCCGGTGCTCTTCAAACCATCGATGTGGATTCATACCACCCAATCCTTGATTGTGGCCAGCGCGATGCGCAGCTTGTCGAATGCGAGGCGCAAACGAGTCTTGACGGTTCCCATGGGAATGCCGAGGCGCTCGGCGATTTCGGAGTGGGTAAGCCCCTCGAAGTACGCCAGGCGAACGGCCTCCCGTTGATCGTCCGGCAGTCCGGTCAGCGCGGCGTGCACCGTTTCATGCACGTGCCATCCCGGGTGGACGGCTTCATTCGGCTCGGCAGCCGGAGTGACGGTTTCGGCGGGAGAGGTGAGAGAGCCGAGACGTTCGAGATGGCTCCTTCGCCGCTTGCGGGCCCGGAGCCGGTCAATGGCCCGATTGCGGGTGATACGGAGCAGCCAGGGAATCAGCCCGCCCTGCGCCGGATCGAGCAGATGTATTCGGTTCCAGATAATTCCAAACGCTTCCTGGACCACTTCCTCGGCTTCATCCCGGTCGCTCAGCATGGACTGGGTGATGCCCAGCAGCCACGGGGTGGCGATCTCGATCAATTCCGTGAGGGCCCGCTCGTCCCGCGCCAGCAGCCGCGCGCCCAGGGAGCGCTCGCCCGCCACTGATAGCAAACGACCGGTGAGCCGGCTTGGTTCTGCGTTCAAGCCTTCAATCCCTTCAATCGCTTCCCCGCCTCCTCCAGCATGTCTCCCGTCTTACAGAACGCAAAGCGCACGATGTTCCGCCCCATGCCGGGCTCGCTGTAGAAGCTGGAGCCGGGGACCGGGGCCACGCCGATTTCCCGAGTCAGCCAGTGGCTGAACTCAACATCGTCTCTGGCGCTGAGGGCGGAGAAATCGGCCAGGACATAATAGGCGCCTTCGGGAGGCGTAATCTTGAATCCGGCCTGCACGAGTGCTGCGCACAGAACGTCCCGCCGGGCCTGGTATTCCTTCGAGAGGTTCCGGTAGAACTCGGGGCCTGACGACTCCAGCGCGACCGCGACCGCTTCCTGGAGCGGCGCCGGTGAGCCGACGGTGAGGAAGTCGTGCACCTTGCGGATGGCGTCGGTGGTCCGGGGGGGCGCGACGATCCAGCCGACCCGCCACCCGGTCACGCTGAAGGTCTTGGAGGCCCCGCTGATGGTGATGGTGCGCTCCCGCATCTCCGGCAGGGTGGCGATGGGAATGTGCGGCCCGGTGTAGCGGATATGCTCGTAGATCTCGTCGGTGACGGCGTAGGCATCGTGTTTTCGGCACAACTCGGCGATGCCCTCCAGCTCGGCCCGGGTAAACACCCGGCCGGTCGGATTGTTGGGGGTGTTGACGATGATGGCGCGGGTCCGGGGCGAAAAGGCTCGGGCCACTCGATCGAGATCGAGCGGCTCGCCCGGCTGGAGCGGCACGAATACCGGCCTGGCTTCGCAAAGCACCGCGTCGGGGCCGTAGTTCTCGTAGAACGGCTCCGGCACGATGACCTCATCACCGGGATCCACGATCGCGAGGAGCGTGGCCGCCATCGCCTCGGTGGCGCCGCAGGTGATGGTGATCTCCCGCTCCGGATCGATTGCCATTCCGTACCACTCCTCGTACTTCGCGGTCAACGCGTCGCGCAGCCGCTTGGCGCCCCAGGTGATGGCGTACTGGTTGATATCCGCGGCGATCGCCCGGGCCGCCGCATCCTTCAGGACCTGGGGCGTAGGAAAATTGGGAAACCCCTGCGCCAGGTTGATCGCGTTGTGCTCCCGGGCGAGCCGAGTCATTCCGCGAATGACCGACTCGGTGAAGCTCAGGGTGCGCCGTGCGACATGCATACGGATGGAGGGCCGAGGTTGAGGGAGGCAGCAATCTACTGGACAGGGCGGTGAGGCGGTAAGGCGGTAAGACCGTAGGACGGGGAAGTCGGTTTCCTCAATGGAACGAGGGATCCTCTCAAGCCTTGAGAGAATCCCTCGCTGTCTCGGATGACGCCTTTGCCTGTACCGTCCTACCGTCGCCTCCTAGCTGCTGCGGCGATTGCCGGTGAACACCAGCACAACTCCCGCGGCGATCGCGATGCCGCCCAGGATCGGAGCGATCGGCACGTGTTTTGTGTCCTTGGTCGTGATGTCGATCGGGCCCAGGTCGTGGGTTTCCTTCTGGGTGAAGCTGAAGCCCTTGGTCACCAGCGAGACAGCACCCAGGATGATCAGGATAATACCGATGATAGCGGCGGGTTTCATGGTCTCTGCCTTTCGAGTGACACGGATGTGCGTGCGTTGATGACCCAGTGGCAACAGGATATGACGCCTGGTAACCGATACCCTTCCTCCTGCGATCGTCATACTGGCCGGCGGGTCTGAATCACCCGGGTGACCAGGCCGATCAGGGCGAGAACCAGGAGGATGTGAATGGCGCCGCCAAGGGTGTAGGAACTCACCGTGCCGACCAACCAAAGCACCAGCAGGATGACGAGAATAGTCTCAAGCATCGGGACAGTCTCGCACGGTTGGCTCCGCAGCACCGTGACAACTGTCACTATGTGCGGTAGGTCACGAACAAGTTCGAGTCCTTCGGCATCGACGAGACTGCTTAACAGCACGAAGCCCGGCCCCACCTCTGAGTGGGACCGGGCCACGTATTACCATGTCTCTAGCGTCCGTCCCCGTCCGCATCTCCCGGAAGGGCTTCCTCGATG
>JBDTTZ010000422.1:0-1796 GCA_040008015.1 Gemmatimonadota bacterium | reverse complement strand
CGGCAGTCAGGATACTTGCATTTGTCGATGAGATTTCGCATCTCGGGAAAACAGCTGGCCAGCTCGCGCGCTACCACGCCCCACAATCCCACCTCGCTGAACCCCGGCGTATCCACCAGGTACCCGCCCGCCTTGAGCGGAATCATCACCGCGGTGACCGTGGTCTGTTTGCCGCGTTTGACCTTTTCGGAGATGGCCCCGACCCGAAGGCCGAGCCCGGGCTCGAGCGAGTTCGCCAGGCTCGACTTGCCGGCACCGGAAGGGCCGGTGAGCACCGTGGTCCGGTTGGTGAGATGGGCCCGGATCTCCTCGACTCCGGTGCCGTGCTTCACGCTGGTAAGAAAGACCGGGTACCCGGCGGAGCGAAACCGGTTGGCCAGTTGCTCCCCGGGATCCAGGTCGGACTTGTTGATCAATACGGCGGCCGGAAGTGAATTCACCTCCGCGATCGCCAGCATGCGGTCCAGCAGCTGGGGGAGCGGAGCGGGATCCCGGGTCGCGGTGACGACCAGGACTTCGTCGATGTTGGCGGCGATGGTACGGGTGCCCCGCCCCACCGGTGAGCGCCGCTCCAGCACGCTGGTCCGTTCCGCCACGCTGATGATCCCGAATGTCCGCTCCACCCCGGTGGTGGCGACCGCCTCGCTCTCGGTCGCCGGTTCCAGCTCGACCCGGTCGCCCACCACCACCTTCGGCATGTCACGCTTCATCTTGCCGCGCAGGATCGCCGTCACCTCGCCCTGCTCGGTCGCCACCCGGTAGCTCCCGCCTTCCCGGGCAAGGACGGTTCCGGCGAGCGTCACCATTCCTCCGGGGCGGCGGCGATCGCTTCGTCCAGAGCCGCTTTGACGTCATAGAGGGAAAGCACCCGGATCCGCTCGTCCGCTTCTTCCGGGGTGCGGCCGAAGGTGAGCCAGCCGGTCTCCACGTGCCCGACCGGCCGATCGCCCCCGGCCGACCAGCGCACAAACAAAAGCGCGGCTCCAAAGAGTCCGCGCTCGTCCGGTTCCTCGGCAAGGTAGATACCGACTGAGTAGGAGTTGCCGTCGCTGCCGCCGAAGGCGGCCGCGCGCTCATGCTTGCGCATGTAGCCGCCCAGCGTAATCTCCGGCTCGCTCACCGCCGCTTCACCGACTCCTTCATGATGTTGCCCAGCATGAACATGATGTTGGCCGGCCGCTCGGCCAGCCTTCGCATCAGGTAGGGATACCACTGGCTGCCGAAGGGAATGTAGACCCGCATGTTGAACCCGGCCTGGCGCAGCTGCTCCTGGAGATCGCGGCGCACTCCGTACAACATCTGGAACTCGAACCGCTCCACCGGGATATTGCGCTGCTTCACGAATTCCCGGGCATGGGTGATGATCGCTTCGTCGTGCGTGGCGATGCCGGGATAGTTGCCCCGCTCCAGCAGCCGCTCCATCAGCGTGACATAGTTTCGGTCAACGTCCTTCTTGTCGGGAAAGGCGACCGTCGGCGGCTCCAGGTAGGCGCCCTTGCAGAGCCGGGTCCGCACTCGCTTCTCGATCAGCTGGTCGATATCGGCTTCGGAGCGGCGGAGGCAGGATTGAATGACCACGCCGGCGACGGACGCGTACCCGCTGAACAGCCGATTATGGAAGAAGTCGAGGGTGCGCTGGGTATAGTCCGAGCTCTCCATGTCGAGCCGGACGAACGTATTGAGCCGCTTCGCCTCTTCCAGGATCGCCTGCATGTTGGCGAAGCATTCTTCTTCGCCGATGTCGAACCCCATCTGGGTCAGCTTGAGCGACACGTTGGCGTTGACCCCGGTCTCCG
>JBDTTZ010000421.1:0-4389 GCA_040008015.1 Gemmatimonadota bacterium | reverse complement strand
CGCCAGGTGAACGCCTGGAGCTGGGCCTGGACCGCCGGCACCGATGGCAAAACGCTGGAAGGCCCGGTGGTGCGGGTAGACGTTTCCAATGCGGACAGCCTGGCCAAGTATCGCGACAAGGTCAGGGGCGCCTGGATACTGCAACGGGATCCCGCCACCATCAGGAATCCGGACGGCCCGCCAATGACGGCAGCGGATTCTGCCACCGCCCAGGCCGAAATGGAACAGCGGCGAGCGGCATTCCGGGATCAGGGGCGCGACACGTCCGCTGCTGCCGCGGAAACGCGGAGACAATTCGGAATCGACCTGCCCTACCTGCTGAAACAGGCCGGCGCCCTCGGTGTGCTGACCGACGGCAGCAAGGAGTTTGCCCTCGCTACGATGAGCGGTTCCCCCAACCGGGTGTCGCCGCTGCCCAACCTGGTCATTGCGCACGAGGACTACGCCTTGCTCGACCGGCAGTTCAAGTCCGGGCTCAACCCGCGGCTTAGCGCCATGGTCGAGAACCGGATGGGTACCCGCTCCATGCCGCAGTGGAACACCATCGGCGAGATTCGGGGCAGCCAGTTCCCCAACCAGGTCGTGATCCTGGGGGCGCACCTCGATAGCTGGGACATCGGCGAGGGCGTCACCGATAACGGCACCGGATCCATGGTGGTGCTGGAGGCTGCGCGGGCCATCGCTCAGTCGGGGCTCAAGCCGAAGCGGACCATCCGGTTCATTCTGTTCAGCGGCGAGGAAGAGGGGCTGCTGGGGTCGCGGGCCTACGCGGCGGCCCACGCCGGTGAAGCGGACAACATCCAGGCCGTCCTGGTGCTCGACAACGGCACCGGGATGATCACCGGCCAGGCATTGCAGGGGCGAGACCAGGATTCGACTCTGTGGCGGGATCTGCTGGCCCCGGTGGCTTCGCTGGGCGCGGGCAAGGTGCGCTCAGGGAACAAAGGCGGCACCGACCACTTGTCGTTCATCCCCTATGGAGTCCCGGGCTGGAACTTTGACCAGGAGTCGCGCGGCTACAATCACACCCACCACTCCCAGGTGGACACCTACGATCATGCCGTCGCCAGCGATCTGCGCCAGGCCTCGGCCGTGATGGCGGTGACGGCGTACGAGCTGGCGAATCTGCCGGTGTTGTTGCCCCGGGGGAACAAGACGCCGGTGCAGCCGGTTCAACCGGCGGTGCCGTCGGCAGGGTTGGCTAGAAACCGGTAAAATCATAGGGGCGGGTCTCATAGGGGCGGATCTTAGACCCGCCCCTACTGGCGCCTACGGCAACCTTACCGTGCAGGTCGTCAGGAACCCGCCCCGCACGTTGTACTCGGTCGTCACGGTGAGTTGGCGGGGGGCCAGCACCTTGTTGAGGTCCTCCGCCATGCGCGCTGTCGCATGCTCCTGGAAGATGCCCACGTTCCGGTAACTCACGATATAGTATTTGAGGCTCTTGAGCTCGATGCACTTATTGCCCGGCACGTAGCGGATGGTCAGCTTCGCGTAGTCGGGCAATCCGCTGTAGGGACAGACCGCGCTGAACTCACTGGTCTCGGTCACGATTTCTTGTTCCGGCCCCTCGTACCCGAACGTCTCCAGCACGGCCACGTCGATGGCCTCGGGGCCGGTGAACGGGATCGTCCTGCCTTCTGCAACCGCCATGTCCTGGTCCTGGTCTGGGGACCCTCCAATTTATACTGGCATGAGTCAGAGGGGCTCTCAACAGCCCTTTTAGCCACGGATTGCGCGGATGTTCACGGGTCTCCTTGTTTTCCGTGGCTCATTTGTCTGGTTCAGGTAATTCCCGCTTCCAGCCAACTGAACTTTTCTGCCGTTACCTCCTGGGCCACCGCATACGTCTTCACGTCATCATTATCGAAGACGGCCGCGAACTTCTCGTTGACCCGGCGCCGAGCGTGGCGAGAGAACAGGTCGGCCAGCTCCGCGGCGTTGCTGTCCTTCATGGCCTGCGCCCGGGAGCACGCTGCGCTGATCGCCAGCAGCTCGGCGCCGATCTCCACCAGCCGGCCCAGCACCATCTGCCGCTTCTCCAGCTTGGGTCCGAACCGCACCATGCAATGGAAAAGGGTGCGCGCCAGTCGGCGCGAGGCCCGGTTCACGAACCGCACATGGGTCGCCAGGCTGCCGAATTCGCCGTAGCGCGGCCACCAGCCCCAGCCCAGCCATTGCTTGGGATACCACCACGCATAGAAAGCGCCCGCCTTGAACAGCGCCTTGATCTTGGCGCCGGCCGGCGTCTTGGGATCGATCAAGGCCCCGGCCACCGAGAGATGGGTGTCCACTGCTTCGCGCGCGATAAAGAGGCGCATGATCTCGCTCGAGCCCTCGAAGATCAGGTTGATCCGGAAGTCGCGCATGATCCGCTCGACCGGGTCCGGCACCTCGCCCCGGGACCGGAGACTGTCGGCGGTCTCGTAGCCGCGCCCGCCCTTGATCTGCATGGTGTCGTCCGCGATGCGCCATCCCATCTCGGAGTTCCACATCTTGGCCATCGCGGCTTCCAGCCGGATATCGGTATTGCCCCGGTCGGCCAGGAGCGACGCCAGGTCGGACACCGCTTCCATCGCGAAGGTGTCTGCGGCCATGCGACCCAGCTTGTTGGCGATCGCGTCGTGCTTCCCGATCGGGGCGCCCCACTGCACCCGCTTCAGGGCCCAGTTCCGGGAGATCTCGAGGCAACGCTTGGATCCGGCCACCGCCGACGCCGGGAGGGTAAGCCGCCCGGTGTTCAGCGTGATCAACGCCAGCTTCAATCCCTTTCCTTCTCCCCAGAGCAGGTTCTCCACCGGAACCTTCACATTGGTGAACCGGATGATGCCGTTCTCCAGGGCCTTGAGTCCCATGAAGTGCAGCCGCATGACGACTTCCACCCCGGGCCAGTTCGCTTCGACGATGAACGCTGAAATCTTCTTCCCGGTCTTCGCCATCACCACCATCAGCTCCGCGATGGTGCCGTTGGTGCACCAGAGCTTCTCTCCGTTCAGGATGTAGTGCTTGCCATCCTCCGAAAGCACCGCGGTCGTGGTGAGCCCGGCGGGATCCGACCCGACCTGGTTCTCGGTGAGCGCGAAGGCCGAGATGGCGCCCTTGGCCAGGCGGGGAAGGAACCGCTTCTTCTGCTCCGGGGTGCCGAACAGCTTGAGCGGCGTGGGTACACCGATGGATTGGGCGGCGGAGAGCAGCGCGGTCAGGCTGCCGTCCTGGCTGGTGACCAGCGCGATCGCCCGGGTATAACTGTACTGGCTGAGGCCCAGCCCCCCGTATTCCTCCGGAATCTTGATCCCGAACGCGCCGATGTCTTTGAGTCCCTGCACGATCGCCGGCGGGATCTTGCCCTCCCGGTCGATCGCGTCGCTGTCGACCCCCTTCATGAACTTTTCCAGCCGCTCCATGAAAGGCCGGGCCCGGGCCAGGTCCTCGGGGTTGGGCGCGGGGTAGGGATGGATGAGGTCCAGCCGGAATGATCCCGCGAACAATTCCCGCACAAAACTCGGCGCCTGCCACTCCTTTTCCCGCGCCGCCTCGGCGACTTCCCTCGCTTCGGTTTCGCTGGCCAGGTTGCCGTGATGGGCAACCGGGGGCTTCATCACATCTGTCATGGGTGGCTCGGTTTCTCGGGTACGTATTGGTTCGACCATTCACCGCAAAGGCGCAAAGGACGCCAAGTTTCGCAAAGAACAGCATTCAAACTCATACCGACAGGGCCGTCCCTGGATGAGGTGTTGTTGTCGATCATTTCCTCTTGCGGCCCTTTGCGTCCTTTGCGCCTTTGCGGTGAAAACGATAGGCGTGTCTCACGGGGAATCACGGTCTGGCTGCCAGGGGGATGCGCCCTTGCACGCCGTTCAGGACCAGGTCGACGACATGCCGCTTGCGCTGCTCGTGGAACTCGGGGCTTCGCGGGTCAAAGCCCAGCGCCGGCAGGACGGTACCGGCGTGCACGGTGGGAAACCAGCAGAGCCCCATGATGCTGAGGACCAGGTGGGCGGCTTCCGCCCCTTGCGAAGGATCCAGGCCGAGCTCTTCGGAGATGGCCGCGGTGGCCTCACTGACCACGTTGCTCCGGGGTGAGAATCCCTCCGGCTTGGGTCCGCCGGAGAGTGCTTCCCGTTCCATCAGGCGCACGAAGTTCTGGTTGGAAACGAAGAACTCGAAATACTCCGCGACGGCGCCGGCCAGGACGACTTCGGGGGACTCATGACTGGCGAGGGCCCGGTCCCGCCCGCTCCGAATCGCGGCGCGCGCGCGGCCGAAACAGCGCTCCAGCACGGCCTGGTAGAGATCCGGCTTGGAACCGAAAAAATATCCCGGCGTCCCTCGCGAGACCCCGGCCCGGGCACCGATCACCTGGAGGCTGGTGCCTTCATACCCCTGCTC
>JBDTTZ010000420.1:0-5689 GCA_040008015.1 Gemmatimonadota bacterium | reverse complement strand
ACTCGCTGCTCTCCACGGTGCAGATGCCGGCCGGCATCCCGGTGGCGACCTTCGCGATCGGAGACGCAGGTGCCGCCAATGCTGCGCTGTTCGTCGTGGCGATGCTGGCGGCGACCGATCCGGCGATGGCGGAGAAGCTGAAAGCCTTCCGGAAGGGCCAGGAAGACAAGGTGCTGGCGAAGAAGCTGCCGGAGGCCTGACTCTGCAAGCTGGAAGGTTCGAAAGACATGCAAGCCCGGCAACCGCGCACCGCCGAGGCGCTGATTGCGCTGACACTTTTGGTTTTGCTTTCCTCAGCGCAAACCTCCGCGTAATTCCGCGCCTCGGCGGTGTACGGTTGCCGAACCCGAAGCCGGAACGATGGGGGACTTACCCCTAAAGCGCGAACCGCCGAACGGCTTTCACAATGAGGGCACCGTTGAGGGGACGCCCCAGGCTCCGGCCGCTGGGGAAACGGTGTGGTGATTCCGGGTCCGTGGTATAGCCCGAGTTCCATACGATATAAAGGTCGTCCCCGATTCTCGGGATCCAGTGGAATCGCAGGTTGAAGTCCACCCGCTGGTCCTCGTTGTTGTACTGTACGAACCCCAGAAAAGACGTTCGGGTATTGAACGCGTATTCGACCCGGCCGGTGAGTTGAACCGCGGTGAACCGGTCGCCCGGAAACGTCACCCGACTCCGGGATATCGTCGTGCCCAGGATCAGGTGACCACCACTGCGCCAGACGCCCTCCAGGTCGAATTCGGTATTCCTGCCCTGGTAGAAGTCTCCCCAACTCAAGAGGGTTGAAAGACTGAACGGGTGGCTGAACGAGGTCACATACTTCAGTTCGCCACGGGTCCACCAGTACCGCCCGGCCGGCACCGTCACCCCGCGGAAAACCTCAAAGCTGTCGACGGGAGCGTCAAAGAAACGCTGGATATTGATCTCGAACCTGGCGCCGGACTGAAAATCGCCCCCCAGGGGCCGGAATTCGAAAGTGGCCGTCTGCCAGTCGCGGGTGTGGAAGATCGAACCCGATTCGTTGGCGATGATGTCCCAGCTCGGGATCTCGATATCCAGCTGCCGGATTCCAAGCAGGTGCGGCCGGGGCATGAAATTGATGTGGCCCGTGGTTTCCCAGATGCCGGTGCGGCGAACAAATCCCAGGGCGGGAACAAACCCGCTATCGATGCGATACAGCGAGACGAAGTTGTCAAAGAGATCGTTGGGAAAGTCGGTGCCGTAGCGCCACGCCACGGGAAACCCTCTGGTTCCCGGGGTCTGGCTACCCATGATCCAGAACGACGGCTCGATGTTCCGGCCTCCCAACACCAGCGGCAAATCAACGTCGAGTCCTGCCACCCGCTCGGCACCTCCGCCATCCTCGGCTACCCGCTGAACTCCGATCGCGCCGAGGTAGGACCGGTCCAGGATGTCATGCTTTACCCGAAACACCAGATCGTTGGCCCGGTCGCCATCCCCGGTCTGGGCATCGAGCACGCCAAGGGTCCAGGGGCCCATTTTGCCGTACACCCGGCCGCCCGCGAGAATCGGAACCGCCTCGCCCTCGTCCGACAGGGCAATGCGCCGGGAGTAGAACGGCTGAACCCGGCCTGGAGTGCCAAAATCAAAGATGCCACTGGACTCCAGGAAGAACTCCCGTTTTTCCGGAAAGAAGGTGGGAAAACGGGTGAGGTTGATGACCTGTTGGTCGACCTCCACCTGGGCGAAGTCGGTGTTCACCGTCAGGTCAGCGGTCACGGTCGGGGAGACGGCCACTTTGGCGTCCAGGCCAGCTTTTGCCGAAGCACCACCGCCGCCCAGTGAAGTCCCCAGCGCATCGTGGTCGTTCGCCGTGGCCCGTGCCAGCGCGTACGGCCTGAGTTCGAGATCCCGTTCTCGCCTGAGATCGCTGAATCCGAGCAGGTCCCCCTCGTAGATCAGGCGATAGATACCTTCTGCTCTCCCCCACCCCCGCCAGAGGGTCGATTCGTTCTTCCGCCGGATGTAGCGCTGAACGTTGAACCCAAAGACGCCATCGCCCTCATTGTGAAACCGGAGGGTACGAAAGGGAATCCGAAACTCGGCCGTCCACCCCCCGGAGTCACGGGACACCACCACGTCCCAGATGCCGTTCCAGTTTTCGTTCGCATCGTCCACGCCCGTAAACTGGGCATCCCACATCGCACCGTTGGGATTGGTACGAAAGAAGAACCCGCTACGCCGGTCGTGAAAGCTGTCGATCAGCAGTGTGACATTATCGTCCACGTCGAGATCCGCGTCCCGCCGGAGCTGGGTCGCCCGGATGCCCGGCACGTGATCGTCATACAAGCGCACGCCCACGTAGAGGGCAGCCCGGTCCCGGGCGACCTTCACAACGGTCCGTTCGGTGGATGGCGCACCCTGCTCCGGCTCGCGCTGGCGGAGCTCAGAGATCGAATCCGCCGTGGCCCAGAATGCTTCGTCCAGCCGCCCGTTGAGCTGTACCGTGTTTTGAATGAAGCCGGCGCGAATTGGAGCTCCCCCGGCTTGCTCGGAGACCGCTTGCGCGCGCTGGGTGGTCGAATCCTGCCGCGCCCATGCGGCGCCGGGCCACAGCATTGACGCGACCAGTCCCGCGCTCCAGCACAGAGAGGGGAGCAGTCTCATAATGAGAGACTCGGAATCTGGGCAGGAGGAATCATTGACAGAGTCGCCCGGTCTTTACCGTCATGAGGACCTGAGTACCTTCAAGACAGGATTCAGCATCCGGAGAATCTATGCATACCTACAGATCTGTCACGCCCACATTGGTCGCTTGCGGCCTTGTGTTGCTCGCACTGGGCAAACCGATGGCACCCTCCGCCCGGCGTGGCGCTCCTTCCATCGACTGGACCGCGGTGGCCCAGGCCCTGGGAAAGGCCGGAGCCATCCAGCCTGGCGACGTTTACAAAGTCGGCTTGCCGCGAACCGACCTGCATGTGAGCCTAGATGGGGTCGCGATTAATCCGTCCCTGGCCCTGGGCTCCTGGGCAGCCTTCAAACAAACCGACTCCAACCAGGCAATGGTGATGGGCGATCTCGTGCTGCTGGAGTCCGAGGTTGCACCCGTCATCGCGAAGCTCCAGGAGGGTGGGATCGAGCCGACGGCAATCCACAACCATCTGCTCCGCGAATCACCTCACGTGATGTACCTGCACTATCGGGGAAGCGGGGACCCGGTGAAGCTGGCGACCACCCTGCACGCCACGCTTGTCTTGACCGGTACGCCCTTCGGCGCGCCGCCCCCGGACGCTGCGGCGGCACTGCCGGGGCTCGACACGGCGCAGTTAGCCCACGCCCTGGGTCGCAGCGGCAAGCTTAACGGTGCGGTATACCAGGTAAGCGTCCCCCGCGCCGAGCCGGTCATCGAAGGGGGTATGGAGATACCACCGGCCATGGGTGTCGCGACGGCCATCAATTTCCAGCCCACCGGAGATCACCGGGCGGCGATCAGTGGAGACTTTGTGCTGATTGCGAGCGAGGTGAACCCGGTCATCCGTGCGTTAAGGGAGAACGGAATCGAGATTGCCGCGCTGCACAGCCACATGCTGGATGAATCGCCGCGGCTCCTCTTCATGCATTTCTGGGCGAACGATGATGCCGTGAAGCTCGCCGGGGGACTGCAAGCCGCGCTCGACCTGATGAACGTCAATCGTCCGCCGTCCTGAGATCGGAAGAACCGAAAGAGATTCGAGCCCAGCAACAGCACACCGCCGAGCCGCCGATTTACGCCGAGGCCAGCACAGCCGGGAAATGAACTCCACAACGCAAAGACGCCGGGACGCCAAGAGAACGACTATGGTTTTGCTTTCCTCAGCGAAAACCTCGGCGTAACTCGGCCCTCGGCGGTGTGCTTTGCAGGACTCAAGATGAGGCACGATCCACCCAAACCTTCTAGTCCTCCAACTCCTTCACCCCTTCAATGAGACGTTCAACCTCCTCCGGGCTGGTATAGCAGGCGCAGCCGGCCCGGACCAGGCCCTCCTCATCCAGCCCCAAGCGCTTCGCTACCGTTGTGGCGTAGAAATCCCCGTGCGAGACAAACACGCCACGGGCGGCCAGCGCGCCGGCCACCGCCGAAGACGGCACACCGCCCACCGTGAAGCTCACGGTGGGCGTGCGCGGCGCCGAGGGCGGAGGCCCGAACACCCGGACGTGCGGCAGCGAGCTGAGACCTTCCCAGAGCCGGGTGACCAAGGGCACCGCTCGCTCGTGGAGTGCGTGCATCGCGCTGGTAAGCCGAGCCCGACGATTGCTCCCTCCCCCCAGCGCGGCCAGGAAGTCCACCGCCGCCCCGGCTCCCACGATTCCCTCGTGGTTCTGGGTGCCCGTCTCCATGCGTTCCGGGGCCTGGTTCGGCGCGGGATCCAGCTTGGGGACATCGAGCTCGTTCAGCAGCGTGGCTCGGCCATAGAGCACCCCGATGTGCGGTCCGTAGAATTTGTACGCCGAGCAGGCCAGGAAGTCGCAACCAATGGTGCCCACATCCACCAGCTGGTGGGGCGCATAGTGCACCGCATCCACGAAGGAGAGCGCACCGGCCCGCCGCGCCAGCTCGGCGGCGCGGGTGACGTCGCTGATGGTTCCCAGGGCGTTCGAGGCCGCGCCGATCGCCAGGAGCCTGGTCCGCGGGGTGAACGCCTTCTCGAGATCCGCCCAGTCCAGCTGCCCGGTCTCCGGCAGCATCCGCACCATGCGGAGAACTACCCCACGCTCGCGCGCGATCGCCTGCCATGGCGCGACGTTGGCATGGTGATCCAATTCGGTGACGATGACCTCATCGCCTGCCTGCCAGCGCCGCGCCAGGGCACGAGCCAGGTGGAAGGTGATCGTGGTCATGTTGGCGCCGAAGACGATCTCCTGGGGCGTCGCCCCCAGGAAATCGGCCAGCGCCTGCCGCGACCCGGCCAGCAGGTGGTCGGTTTCCTGGCTGGTGGGGTAGTTCCAGTGCGTATTGGCGTTATGGCGGTAGAGGTACTGCGTCATCGCCTCACCGACGGCCCAGGGCACCTGGGTGCCGCCGGGACCGTCGAAGTAGGCAACGGGATGGGCGTGGTGGTTTCGCTGCAGCGCGGGAAACTGGGCTCGTACGGCGGCAATGTCAGCGGACATGGGATTGAGGGAATTGAGGAAATTGAAAGAGTTGAGGGAATTGAGAGATTGAGGAAGTTGCTTCATCTCCTCAATTCCATCAATCCCTTCAATTCCCTCAATTCCTTCAATTCCTTCAATTCTATCTCTTGGGCGCCTTGACCCGGATAATTGAGTCCATGGTCCGGATCAGCAGCTCGCCGGTTTCATTGTCATAACTGACGTCCACCGAGCTCAAGCCGCGAACTTCGACGTTGGTGTTGCCCACCATGCCGGCGAAGCGGAGATGCTGTTCGTCGCCTCCGGCGATGGCCGGCGAAGGCTGCCGCATCCGGTCCAGCCCGGCGATAGCCTCCTGAAGGGCCTCGGACTGCTCCTTCAGTCGGACACCCTGTGACTGCCGGAGATTGTCGACGAGAGCGCGGGTAGCGGCGAGATCGCGGCCGTCGACGCTGGACTCCCGTCCGAGACGCGCCAGGTTGCCCTGGAGCTGCGTCATCTCCGTCTCCAGCTCCACCCGCTGCCGATTGTTCATCCGATCGACCAGGGAACGAAACTCACCAAGATCAGCGGACCCGGGACGCTCGGCAGCGGT
>JBDTTZ010000419.1:0-3194 GCA_040008015.1 Gemmatimonadota bacterium | reverse complement strand
GGTAAAGCCATTCCGCTCCACCCTCATGGTGTCAGGCAGGCCCTGGTGATGCATCCGGGGCGCCGCGATGGCGTCACCCAGGGACATGCCATGGTCAATCACGTTGGAGATGACGTGGTACACCTGGGTGATGATCGTGGGACCACCGGGAGTCCCAACCACCATGAACAATTTGCCGTCCGGCGCGAGCAGGATAGCCGGCGTCATCGCCGAGAGCATGCGCTTGCCCGGGGCGATCGCGTTGGCCTCGCCCTGGACCAGGCCATACATGTTGGGCTTGCCGGGCGCGGTGGCGAAGTCGTCCATCTCGTCGTTGAGCAGGAAACCGGCACCGGTCACGACCAGGCCGCTGCCGTAGCTGTTGTTGAGCGTGGTCGTGCAGCTCACGGCGTTGCCATCGGCGTCCACCACCGAGTAGTGGGTGGTCGAGCTGCCACCCCGGAGCGAGGGATCGAAGCGGGGGGTGGGGTTGGCGTGCTCCAGGTCGGTGGTCTTCCGCAGGGAGTCGGCGTAGGCCTTGGAGAGCAGGTGCTCGAGGGGCATCCGGACAAAGCCAGGATCGCCCAGGTAGGTGTTGCGGTCCACGAAGGCTCGCCGCATCGCCTCGGCCTCACGGTGGAGCAGCTCGGGCGAGCCGAACGGCGGCAGCTTGCCATAGCCTTCCATCATGTTCAGGATCATACCAAGGGTGACCCCGCCTGATGAGGCCGGCGGCATCGAGTAGACGGTGTACCCGCGGTAGCTGAGCTTGACCGGGTCCCGCCAGATCGCCTGGTAGGCCGCCAGGTCCTGGTGGGTAATGATTCCGCCGCTCCGCTCCATCTCGGCTACGATGAGGTCGCTGACCGGGCCGCGATAGAACCCGGCCCAACCGCTGTCCCGAATGGCAGTGAGGGTCCGGGCCAGGTCCTTCTGGACCAGCGTCGTCCCGGGGAGTGGAGCTCTCCCGGTGGGGAAGTACGCCGCGCGGGAGCTGGCGAAGTTGTACATCTGGTGCCAGGCATCGTCCAGCGAGCTGCTCCGGTACTCGTCAATCACAAAGCCCTGCTGCGCCAGCCGGATGGCCGGCGCCATGACAGTCGCGAGCGGCAGCTTGCCGAACCGGCGATGGGCCTCGATCATGCCGGCCACCGCGCCAGGCACGCCGGCCGCCAGCGCCCCGTCCAGGCTCAGGTCGGACGGATTCCCCGCGAGATCGAGATACATGTCTCGCGACCCCCGGGCGGGCGCCATTTCGCGGTAGTCCAGCGCAAAGGTCGAGTCCTGGATGCGGATAATCATGAATCCGCCGCCACCCAGGTTGCCCGCCTCGGGGTGGACCACGGCGAGGGCCATCCCGACGGCCACGGCGGCGTCCACGGCATTGCCACCCTGGCGCAGAATGTCGCGGCCCACGTCGCTGGCGATCGGGTTGCCGGAAACCACCATGGCTCTTGCCGCATCGGCCACTCGCGACTTGCCGGTGTTCGGCCAGTCGGGACTGATGCCCTGGATCGGCGCCTGGACCGCCGCCGACGGCGTGGTCTGCGAGGTGACGGTGGACCGGGAACAGGCCAGCAGCGCGAGGCAGAGGACGACGGAAGCGCGGAGGCGCAAGAAACACCTCGATCGTGAAGGTTGCCGGGTGGGTTGGACTCCGTTCAATTTAGCCCCGGATTCCCCCTGTGAGCCATACAACCCGAATGCCTGATCCCAGACTCACCGAGCAGCGCAACCCGGCCAGCCGGGACGTGGACACCCTGAGCGCCGCCCAGATCGTGGATCTGATCGTCGCGGAGGATGCCACTGTCCCCGCGGCCATCGCTCGCGCGCGGGGGCAGATCGCCGGCGCGATCGAGCTGATCGAAGCCGCTTTCCGCCAGGGCGGCCGCCTGCTGTACATCGGCGCGGGCACCAGCGGCCGGCTCGGGGTGCTGGACGCCTCCGAATGTCCTCCCACCTTCAGGACCCCGCCGGAGATGGTCGTCGGGATCATCGCGGGCGGACTGCCGGCACTGGTGAAACCCGCCGAGGGCGCGGAAGACGATGTGAACGCCGGCATCGCGGCCATGGATGAGCGCCGGGTGAACAAGAAGGATGTCGTGGTAGGCATCGCGGCCAGCGGAACCACGCCCTACGTGCGGGCGGCGCTGGGGCGGGCCCAGGCCCTCGGCGCGGCCACCGTGTTCCTCTCCTGCAGTGAGCCGCCGGCGCTGCTCCGTGACACCTGCGACATCTGCATCACCGTCCTGGTGGGCCCTGAAGTGGTGACCGGGTCTACCAGGATGAAGGCCGGCACCGCCACCAAGCTGGTGCTCAATATGCTCACCACCGGGGCGATGATCCGGATCGGCAAGGTCTACGGGAACCTGATGGTGGATCTCCAGGCCTGGAGCGAGAAACTGGTGGACCGGGGCGAGCGGATCCTGATGGAGACCACCGGCGCCGATCGAGAGAGAGCCCGTGCGGCCATCAAGGCCGCTGAAGGGAGCGTCAAGCTCGCCATCATCATGGTCAAGCGGAGCGTCTCACTCGCGGATGCGCACGCCTTGCTCGCGGAGCATGCGGGCCGGCTCCGTCCCATCGTCGGAGATCCCCCACCCGTGAAGGCATGAGCGGACCGCCCAGCCTGGTAGTGGGACTCATGTCGGGCACCTCGCTCGACGGGGTGGACGCGGCGCTGGTGCGGATCGTCGGGCCGGGGGAATGCGAGCTGGTCAAGTTCGCCTGCCGGCCCTACGCCGGGGTCGAGCGGGAGGAGATCCAGAATGCCCTCACCTCCTCGACCGCCTCCGACCTCGCCCGGCTGCACATCCATCTCGCCGAATGGGCCTCGCAGGCCGTGGACATGGTGCTGGGCGAGGCGCGGGTCCAGCCCGGTCAGCTCTCCCTCATCGCCTACCCCGGACAGACCATCTGGCACGAACCGAAGCTGGTGAGCTGGCAGCTGGGCGAGCCGGCGGTGGTGGCCGAGCGTTTTGGAGTGCGCGTGGTGAGCGGCTTCCGGGCCCGGGACGTGGCGGCCGGGGGGCAGGGCGCCCCGCTGGTGCCGATGGCGGACGTGTTGCTGTTCGGCAGCGAGACCGCCCCCCGGGTGCTGGTGAACATCGGCGGTATGGCGAACCTCACCTACGTCGAGCGCCGCGGAAAGCTGGAGGGGGCTTTCGCGTTTGATACCGGGCCCGGCATGGCCGTGATTGACGACCTGGCCCGCC
>JBDTTZ010000418.1:0-18059 GCA_040008015.1 Gemmatimonadota bacterium | reverse complement strand
CCTTCCAACCGTCACGCCGCTGAAGCGGCGGATCGGTATTCTCTCCCGCATGGAGCCGCAGTCCCGTGGACATCGCTGAACTGAAGCAAAAATCGGTCGCCGAGTTGCATGCGCTTGCCGAGCAACTCAACATCACCAACTACTCGGGCCTCCGCAAGCAGGACCTGATCTTCCGCATCGAGCAGTCGCTGCTCGACCAGGACACCGTCATCCGCGGCGAGGGCGTGCTGGAAATCCTCCCGGAAGGATACGGGTTCCTCCGCAGCCAGGACTGGAACTACCTCTACGGTCCTGACGACATCTACGTGAGCCCGAGCCAGATCAAGCGGTTCGATCTCCGCACCGGCGATACGGTCAGCGGGCAGGTCCGGCCTCCCAAGGAGGGCGAACGGTACCTGGCGCTGCTGAAAGTCGAAAGCGTCAACTTCGAAGAGCCGGAGAAGACCAAGCACCGGATCGCCTTCGACAATCTCAAGCCTCGCTACCCCGACGCGCGGATCAGCCTGGAACGGAAAACCGCCGACCTGTCGATGCGGGTGGTGGACCTGCTCTCCCCGATCGGCAAGGGCCAGCGCGGCCTGATCGTGGCGCCGCCCAAGGCCGGCAAGACCATCCTGCTGCAGAAACTCGCCAACGCCATCAGCGAGAACCACCCCGAGATCACCCTCATCGTGCTGCTGATCGATGAGCGGCCGGAAGAAGTCACCGACATGCAGGAGAACGTCGCGGCGGAGGTGATCTCCTCCACCTTCGACGAGCCGGCCGACCGCCACGTCCAGGTCGCCGACATGGTGATCGAGAAATCCAAGCGACTGGTGGAGCATGGCCGCGACGTCGTCATCCTGCTGGATTCGATCACCCGGCTCGCCCGCGCCCACAACGTGGTGGTCCCCCACTCCGGCAAGATCCTCTCCGGCGGCGTGGATGCCAACGCGCTACAGAAACCCAAGCGCTTCTTCGGGGCCGCGAGAAACATCGACGGGGGCGGCAGCCTCACCATCATCGCCACCGCCCTGATCGACACCGGCAGCCGGATGGACGAGGTGATCTTCGAGGAATTCAAGGGCACCGGGAACATGGAACTGGTCCTCGATCGCCGCCTGGCCGACCGCCGGATCTACCCCGCCATCGATATCCAGCGCACCAGCACCCGGAAGGAAGAGCTCCTCATGGACAAGGACGAGCTCAACCGGGTCTACCTGCTCCGGAATTTCCTGGCCGACATGCCTCCGGTGGAGGCACTGGAGTTCCTGCTGGAGCGGATGAAGCGGACTAAGAACAACAAAGAGTTCTTTGCCACCATGGCCCAGTAGCGGCGCACTGCGCGCGCGGTGAAGAGTGAATGACATCCCCGCGACCGGCCGGATTCTGGCGTTGGACTGGGGCGAAATCCGCATCGGCGTGGCGCTGAGCGACGAAACCCAGCTCCTCGCCTCCCCGCTCGAAACCCTGGTCCGCCGCCGCGGCAAGCGCTTCCCCATGGCCCGTCTTCTCGAGCTGGTCGCCGCCCACCTTCCGGTCGGCCTGGTTGTTGGTCTCCCCCTCGCCCTCGACGGCAGCGACAGCGATAGCACCAGGGCGGCGCGCGCGCTCGCCGCCCTGGTCGAGGAACGCACCCGCCTTCCGGTCGAACTCTGGGATGAGCGGCTGACCACCACCCGCGCGCTCCGCGCCATCCGGGAACAGGGCGGGACGACCCGGGGCCGCCGGGAAGATGTCGACGCGCTCGCCGCCTCGGTGCTGCTCCAGCAGGTGCTCGACACCCGGCGAAACCGGGCATGAGCCGGCAGCGTCGTTCTTCGATCCTGCTTCTGCTGGCGCTGCTCGCCGCGGCAACCTGGTTCCTGGTCATCTCCATCACCACGGTCCGCACCGGCGAAACCGAGCGGGTCATCATCGCGCCGGGCACTACCTTTGGGACTGTCACCGATACCCTGGTCGCGCGCGGCGTGGTCACCAATCGCACCTGGTTTACGCTCCTCGCCCGGCTTCGCGGGCTGGACCGCTCGGTCCAGGCCGGGTCGTATGATTTTCCTCCTGGAGAATCCGCGTGGAGGGTATTGAACACCCTCCGCTCCGGCCGCACCGCCGCCGTGCGTTTCACCGTTCCCGAAGGACTGAGCCTCTTCGAGCTGGCAGCCCTGGCCCGGGAGCGGCTGAAAATTCCCGCCGAATCGGTCCTGGTGGCCGCCCGCGATTCCCTCAGCGCCCGGGAAAATATCGGCGAGCCTGCCGCGGAGGGATTCCTGTTCCCCGAGACCTATCAGGTCCCCGTCAACAGCAGCGCGCGCGACCTGGTGCGCATCATGACTCGGGAGTTTGCCGCGGCGTGGCAACCGGAATGGGATTACCGGGCCCAGGCCCGGGGAATGACCCGCCGGGATGTGGTCACCCTGGCGTCAATCGTGGAAGGCGAGGCCCGGGTGGACAGCGAGCGGCCGGTGATCGCGGGCGTCTACCTGAATCGCCTGCGCATCGGGATGCCCCTCCAGGCCGATCCGTCGGTCCAGTACGCCATCGAGATGAAGACCGGCCGCCCCAAGACCCGGCTCTTCGAAAAGGACTACGAGATCCAGTCGCCCTATAACACCTATCTGCACTCCGGACTTCCACCCGGTCCCATCAATTCTCCCGGCCTTCGCAGCATCGAGGCCGCGCTCAATCCCGCCCAGGTGCCCTATCTCTATTTCGTGGCCGGTCCCGACGGCCACCATGTTTTCAGCCGGACCTACCAGGAACATCTCCAGGCCGTCGCCCAGGCCCGCCGTGCGCGATCGGCGAGGCCAGGGCACTGAATCACCTCAGACCTACTCCCCCACGGTGTTGAACAAGGTGTTTTTCAATGGCGACGGCGTAGGTTCGCGCTGCGGCCTCGACCTGCTCCAATTCCAGGATACCGGAAACCACCGCCACACCCGAGGCACCCGCGCCGAGCACCTCGGAAATGTCGTCAGGTCGCACCCCACCGATCGCGAGACAAACCCTGCCGGGCGGCGCCAATCGCACAATCGCCCCGAGTCCCTCGACCCCCAACGCTTCACCCGCGTCGCCCTTGGTAGTGGTCGTGCGAAAAGGGCCCACGCCCCAGTAGTCCGCTGCCGCTCCGTTCGCGATCTCCACCGGCGTCCCCACGCTACCGCCCAGCAGGAATCCTGGTGGCACCACCCGTCGCGCCAGCTTGAGGGGCATGTCGTCCGGCCCCAGGTGAGCGCCGGCCGCGCCGCCGGAAAGCGCCACGTCCAGCCGGTCATTCACGATCACCGGAACCCGCACCGCCGCCAGCAGGCGCCGCAGAATCCTCGACAGCTGGCGCGGCGTTACTTCCTTGAGCCTCAGCTGAATTGCCGTCACTCCGCCCCGCTCCGCCGCCTGGCACACACTCACCGGGTCGCGTTGGCCCAGCAGGCGATCGTCGGTCACGAACATCAGGCGCAGCACCTCGGCTAGATTCGGGGTCATGACGAAAAATAGCAGATAGCTGATGGCCGATGGCATATTGTACCTCACGATTGCCTGATGCATGCCACCTGGCATCGGCCATCTGCCATCTGCCATCTGCCATCTGCCATCTGCCCAATGCCGAACTCGCTGACCGTCTCAGTTTCCGACCGTGGCGCCGCACGCTGGGTGCGCGGCCACCCGTGGATCTTCCGGAGCGACGTCGTGGACCCGCCACCGGCGGCCGGGCTCGCCCGGGTGAGCGATTCGCGCGGGCGGTTCCTCGGTCAGGCACTCTGCTCACCCCGCTCGGAAATCACCCTGCGGCTGCTGGAGAAAAGCGAGCGGCCGATCGATGCGACCTGGTGGCGGGAACGAATCCGTGAAGCCGCCGGCCGGCGAACCGGGATTGACGCCAATGCGTGGCGGGTGATTCACGGGGAAGGCGATGGATTGCCCTCGCTCATCGTGGACCGCTACGACCGGTGGCTCGTGGTGCAGATACTCTCCGCCGGCCTGGAGCGGTTCCAGGACGAGGTCATTGCGGCGCTGACCGCCGAGCTCGGGCCCGAGGGCATCCTGCTCCGCAACGATGTCGCGGTCCGGCGGCTGGAAGGTCTGCCGGAAGAGGTGCGGCTGGCCCAGGGCGACGTGCCGCGGGAGATCGAAGTGCGCGAGGGCGGCATCCGCTACCTGGCGAGCCCGTGGACCGGGCAGAAAACCGGCGCCTTCCTCGACCAGCGGCCCAACCGGGTGCTCGCCCAATCCCTGGTGCCGGAAGCCGGCGAGGCGCTGGACTGCTTCGCCTATCACGGATCCTTTGCCCTCCATCTCGCGGCCCGGGCAGCTCACGTGATCGCCCAGGACGCCAGCGCCGAGGCCCTGGGGCGGGGTGCCGAGAACGCCCGGCTCAACGGACTGGCCAACATCGAATGGCTGGAGGGCGACACCTTCCAGGTGCTTCGCGACTTCGCGCATCGCCGGCGTCACTTCGATACCATCGTTCTGGATCCGCCCGCGTTTGCCAAGTCCAAGGCGAGCGTGCCCGAAGCGCTGCGGGGCTACAAGGAGATCAACCTGCGCGCCCTCCGGTTGCTGCGACCGGGCGGCCACCTGCTTACCGCCTCCTGCTCCTTCCACGTGCGCCTACCCGGGTTCCTCAAGGTCCTCGCCGAGGCGGCGGCGGACAGCGGCCGCCGCACCCGGCTGGTTCAGCTGGTCGGCCAGGGGGTGGACCACCCCGAAATCCTCACCATTCCGGAGACCGGCTACCTGAAGGGTGCGGTCGTTCAGGTCCTCTAAAAAGAATGTGGGAATATGGGATTAGGGGAATGTGGGAACATGGGAACCAGGGGGTGCCGCTTCATGTTCACCCATTCCCCTATTCCCACATTCCCATATTCCCATATTTGGTGATTGACACTCCTCGCCGGTATAGTGACTTTTTAGGCAGTGTGAACCGCCCACCCTCGCTCGGAACCGACCGTAACGACGCTGTCCGGCGCGTCTTGCAGGGCCTCCTTGTCGCCAATATCGCCGTCGTGCTGGTTAAGCTCGTCGTGAGTTGGCGCACCGGGTCGCTGGCCGTGCTCGGCGACGCCATTCATTCTTCCGTCGACGCGCTGAACAATGTCCTCGGCCTGGCCGTCATGCGGGTGGCCGCCAAGGGACCCGACGACGAGCACCCGTACGGCCACGCCAAGTTCGAATCGCTGGGTGCGCTGGTCGTGGTGGTGTTTCTCTCGGTCACCATCTTCGAGTTGATGAAAGGAGCCATCGGCCGCCTTTCGCGCCCGGCCGAGACGCTCCAGGTCGATCTGACGCAGGGCGTCCTGCTCGGGCTCACCCTGCTGATCAACATCTGGGTATCCTGGTACGAAACCCGGGCCGGCCGGCGGCTCAAGAGCGAGCTGCTGCTCGCTGACGCAGCCCATACCCGGGTGGACGTCTTTATTACCGCCGCGGTCATCGTGGGGCTGGTGCTTTCGAAGCTCGGCCACGCCTGGGCCGACTCGGTGCTCGCCCTTGTGGTCTCGCTGCTGATCGCCCGGGTGGGATTTCAGATTTTTCGGCGCTCGGTGCCAACCCTGGTGGACGAGCGCGCGCTCGAAGGAGGCACCATCCAGCAGGTAGCTGAAGGAGTGCCCGGCGTGATGAGCGCCTACGCAATCCGCTCCCGCACGGCGGCGGATGTTCGATTCGCCGAGCTGACGATCGCCGTCGATGGAAAAGAGAACGTCGCCGCCGCCCACCGGATCGCCGACCAGGTGGAGCAACGGATCAGGGACAACCTGGAGGTGCAGGAAATCGTGGTGCACGTCGAGCCATGCTGACACTCGATCAGGTCCGCCAGCAGCGCCGCCGCCGGTCGCCGCCCTCGCTCAAGCAGCAGTACCAGGAGTACGTGCTGCAGCGGATCGAGGGCTTCAAGAATTCCATCAACCGGGAAGACCTGCTCAAGCTGGGTGACGAGGCCGTGGCCGAGTTGCACGCCGCGACCGAGGGTCAGTTCCTGCTGACCGAAGTGTTGATGCTGGATTGCGTCGACCGGCTCATTACCAAGCGCCTTGCGCTCAAGTCCTATCGCCGCTGGCGGGAGCAGTTCATCCGGCTTCGCAAGGCGCAGCGGGAACCCAATCACTGGGGCCTCGATCCCGGGCACATTATCGAGGCCCTGCTGCCCCGGATTGAGCCGGGAGACCACGTGCTGGTCCTGGGCGGCGGTGCTGAAGGCACCGCCTACCTGATGGCCGCGCACGATGCCGTGGTCACCTTCGTGGCCGGCGACCTGGGAGCGGTGGAGCGGGTAGAATCCCGAATGACTTCAGAGGGCCTGGGATCCCAATTCCTCGCCTGGGTCGCCCAGCTGGGGCACTGGTTCCCCGAGTTGGAAGCGCCGCTCTGCATCGCCGTCATCGATGCCGGGATTCTGGTTGACCTGGATCCCCCCGATCGAGAGCGCCTGACCAATGCGCTCCAGGATCAAACCGAACCCGGCGGCATTCATCTGGTCCTTCCCGGACATCCCGCCCTGGCTCCCGAGGCGGTGCTTCCGTTCTACCCTGAGTGGGAGCGCGAAGCCCTGGCTCAGCCCAAACGGCGTTCTCGACGGTCACCGGGGATCGCTCTGACCAAACCATTGTGTCAGTTAGACCCTCTTCAGAACGTGTCGGAAACACATGCTCGTCGGACATCCAGCTCATAACTATCTGTTAAATAACAATTTACAATAGTGTAATTGTTGGCACGGCCAGTGCTTTCCTCCATGTGGTAGGAAACCATTTGGGGGGAACGCATGACCAGTCTGCCACGCATCATACCCGACGAACCGGTTGGCATCGTGATCCGGAGCGGCCACCAGACGCAGAAGCCTACCGTGATCTGGGCCTACATGTGGGCTGCCGACGATGACGAAGCGCAGGATCACTGGCACAACCATGTGCCCGCCGAGCGCGCGGCCTGAGCTGAGTAACGCAGGCCTCCCGGCCTGCTTGATCGCGTTTCTAGTTGTCCTTCGCCTGATGCAGTTCAAGGCGGGCCTCCCGGCCCGCCCTTTTTGTTCGTATCATTCCGACCTCACTCCCTTTTCACCTGCAATCGGGACTTCATGCGAGCCCTGGTGAAGCAATCCGCCGGACCCGGAATGGTCGTCAAGGATGTGCCGGTTCCCGCCTGCGGTCCCAACGATGTGCTGATCAAGGTCCATTTCGCCGGGGTATGCGGAACCGATCTCCATATCTGGGAGTGGGATGCCTGGGCGAGCGGCCGGCTCAAGCCGCCCCTCGTCATTGGCCACGAGTTCGCCGGTGAGATCGTCAAGCTGGGTTCCGACGCGGCCTCGGCCGGGTTGCTGAACATTGGCGACCGAGTCACCGCCGAAGGTCACATCGTCTGCGGCCACTGCCTCCCCTGCCGCACCGGAGACTTCCACGTCTGCCGCCGCACCTCGATCATCGGTGTCGATCGGGATGGCGCCTTTGCCGAGTTTATCGCGATGCCGGCGTCCAACGTGATGCGGCTCGACGGTATCTCGACCGAGACCGGCGCCATCATGGACCCGATCGGCAACGCGGTTCATACCGTCCTCGAGGGCGATCGGGCCGCGGGCGCAGCGGTGCTGGTGGTGGGATGTGGTCCGATCGGTTGTTTCGCGGTCGGAATCGCCCGGGCAGCGGGGGCCTCGCTGGTTATCGCAAGTGACTTGAATCCCACCCGGCGCGCGATCGCGGAGCGGATGGGCGCTCACGTGGTACTGGACCCGGCGCAGGAAGACATGCCGAAGCGCCTGCAGGATCTCACCGGTGGAGACGGTATCGACCTGGTCTGCGAAATGAGCGGGCACCCCAGCGGCCACGCGCAGGCATTCCAGGCTGCGCGGCCCGGGGGCCGCGTCAACATGCTGGGGACGCCGAGCCGCACCACCGAGGTGGACTTCGCGCGGGACGTGATTTTCAAGGGACTGACGATCTACGGCGTCACCGGGCGCCGCATGTACCAGACCTGGCAGGTGATGAGCCGGTTCATTCGCGCCGGCCAGTTCGATCCTGCACCGGTCGTCACCCACCGGTTTCCCCTGGAGCGCATCGCGGACGCGATCGGCGTGATCAAGGATGGCTCCGCCGGCAAAGTCATACTGGAGATTGGCGTATGAGCTCGACCCTGGAGACCGGCCGGCTCGATACCCGGCTGTGCGCCGAGCTGGAGCAGTTCAAGCGCGACCGGGTCTACAAGACCCTCAACTACCTCGAAGGCCCCCAGGGCCCCCGGGTCCGCATGGAAGGTCGCGGAGAAGTGATCGTGCTCTCATCCAACAACTACCTGGGGCTGAGCAACCACCCCGAGGTGGTCGAGGCCGGGATCCAGGGGCTCAGGAAATACGGCGCCGGCACCGCTTCGGTGCGCTTCATTTGCGGTACTTTCAACATCCATCGCGAGCTGGAGACCGCCTGCGCCCGGCTGGTGGGAACCCCGGCTTCACTCAGCTTCGTCAGTTGCTGGAATGCCAACGAAGCCGTCCCCGCGACGCTGCTCACCGAAGCCGACCTGGTCCTGAGCGACCAGTTGAATCACGCCTCGATTATCGATGCGGTCCGGCTGGCCAAGGCGATTACCCGGTGCCAGACCGGGGTGTACCAGCACGCCAACCTCGATGATCTTCGCGGCAAGCTGGCCGCGGCGAGTGACCGGAAGATCAAGCTGGTGATCACTGACGGGGTCTTCTCGATGGAAGGCTCCATCGCTCCGCTGGGCGACCTGCTGACGCTGTGCCGCGAGTACAACGCGGTCTTGATGGTAGACGACTCTCACGCCACCGGTGTGTTGGGTGCGAAGGGACGCGGGACCGCCGAGCACTGCGGGATGCTCGGCGAGATCGACATCATCACATCGACCCTGGGCAAGGCGCTCGGCGGCGCAGCCGGCGGGTTTGTCGCGGGTTCCGCCGCCGTCTGCGACTACCTGACCCAGCGCGCCCGGCCCCAGCTCTTCTCCAATGCGCTGCCTCCCACTGTCACCGCCAGCTCCCTGGCAAGCATTGAGTATCTCGAGGCCCACCCCGAGCTGGTGTCTCAGCTTCGGGAAAAAGCCAGCTACTTCCGGGATCAACTCCTCGGGCTTGGCTTCAAGCCTCTGCCCGGAGAAACGCCGATCATTCCGGTCATTCTGGGCGAGACTTCCAAGGCGATCGAAATGAGCAACTTGCTCCTTGACCAAGGGGTTTTTGTTACTGGATTCGGGTATCCCGTGGTCCCCCAGGGGCACGCCCGGATCCGCTGCCAGATCTCCGCAGCGCATACGAAGGATGACCTGGACTTCGTCCTCGCGGCCATGAAGAAGGTCGGGAATAAGCTCGGTTTGATCTAGCTTTTTGCAAACTCTTAGCTGCAAATGCCTTAGAGGTACCCTCCCGGCGGCCCCCCCGGCGCGGCCGGACCCCCCCCTAAGCCACCGATCCCGCGGCGACTCAGAAAGGCGTAACTTCAAGTAGTTTCGCAGATGGGAGCGCCAAACCAAGCAGTGAGAACAGCCTAGCCAAATCTCGCCTATCGCATTTTTCCTCCGTGGCTCCTATTTTGTAGGACCAAAGAGCCACATCTCGTCCTTGGAAGCCCATCTTCCGTTTCAAAGTGATACGCTGAACCACCCCTGGAGGTTTGTCCCATGAAGCTCCTTACCCGTCTGATGACGGCGTCCGCGCTGATCATGTTCTGCGCGTCGTCCCCTTTGGCCGCACAGGGCGGTCGTAATCCCTTCAGCTGGTATTTCGGGGCGAGCGGCGGCGTGCTGATCTTCGAAACGCCCAGGCAGCAGCGGGGCGGGATGCCGACGGCGGGCGCCAACATGATGATCACCGCCAAGCGTACCGCGCTCATGCTCTCGGTCGAGGAAGGGATCGGGAACAACGAACAGTCCAGTTACGTGGACGCCACCGCGCCCGGGGGAAGCCGGAATGTCACCTTCAATGACATCCGGAAGTACTCTGCCGTGCTGATGGCCTTCCCGCTCAAGTCGCACGCCCAGCCCTTCGTCGGTCTTGGAGGCGGGATCATGCATATCCATAACCCGCAACCGCAGAACACCCTCACTCCCGCCGAGCGTTCCCGTGCCGATTCCATCGTGACGGTCCTCGGCAGCCACGGTTACGGTACCTTCGTCGCCGGTCTTCAGCTCCAGGTGAGCGGTGTCGCGGTCTACGGCATGTACCAGTTCACTAGTGGCCCTGACAAGGGCAAACTGCTGATCGGCCCGACCCATACGCTGACCGCTGGTCTCCGCGTCAGCATCGGTAGCGCCAAGGAGGGCGTCACCGGCGGCGGATACTAGGACGGAAAGACGGAACCCACACCGATCCCTCCACCGCAAACCGGAGCGGCCATTCGGCGGCCTTGGTGATACCGATCCGCGTCGTTACCTGAACCCGCTCCTCCGGCCTCAACCCACCGGCAAGCACCGAAACGTCTGACCGCGGCATCAGCGCACCGTCCAGCGACCTCGTGATACCGAGCGCTTGGCAGAGCTTTCCCGGCCCGGAGGCGAGAAGCCGGTCAGGGACCCCACCCCGCCGTTTCCGCATTTGCTCCAATCCTTCCACTGGTTCCAGTGCACGCACCAGGATCGCCGCGCCGATTCCGTCTACCTGGCACACCAGGTTGGCACACCAGTGCATGCCATAGGAGAGGTAGACGTACCAGGTGCCGGGGGGTCCGTACAGGGACTCATTGCGGGCGTTACGGCGCAGCTGGTAGCCGTGCGAAGCGGGGTCGTCGCGCCCCAGGTACGCCTCGGTTTCGACGATCCTCCCGGCGGTGACGGTCCCTGCCACCGAGGAAACCATGGTGGTCCCCAATATCTCCTGGGCCACCACCTCGACGGGCCGGGCGAAAAAAGAGACGGGCAGCATCTTCGCTGCCCGTGAACGCGGACTCACTCTTTGCGGGCCCGAGGTCGCCGCGGCTTGCGGACCGCGGTTGCGGCTTCGGCCGGTGCGGCCGCGGTCGGCTCTGCGGTCGGGGCCTTGGGCTTCCGTCCCTTGCCGCGGGCCGGGGCCCGGCCGGCCGCAGGCTTCCGTTCCGTCTTCTCAACCGCCGCTACAACCGGCTCTTCCGAGGTGACCATGCCAACCATCGGGATCTCCTGTCGGGTGATTCCACCCCGGGCGCCGCGGCGGAATCGCAGCCCCGCACGCTTCCCGTTGGCTGCCACTTCCGCCTTGGCTGCCGGGCTGCCACCGGGCGCCGATGTCGCTGGCTCCACCGAGGCCGCGGGTGCCGAGCCGAGCGGCCGCTCGAATCTGAAGCCGGGGCGAGTGCTGATTTCGAAGTCATCATCGCCCACCTTCTTCACATCGGCCACTTCGGCATCATGAGCCTGCCGGAGAAACCGCTCAAAGCGCGCTTTCTCGAGCAGCGGGTCGTTGCGCCCGTTGAGCGCGGCCATCCGGTTCCGAACCGCTTCGGCCGCCACCGGGCTTCCCAGTTCGGAGAGGGATTGCCGCATCAGCTCAAAGGCCTGTGCCAGCGTGATCGGCTGGTCCGCCGACCCGCCTCGATGTGCCGCCGGCCGGGCGCTCTCCGACCTTCTCGGCGTTTCCTTGGATGGCTCTCTGGATGGCTCTCTCGATGGCTCTCGGGACGACTCTCTTGGGGGATCCTTGGGTCCCTCGCGATGCCGGCCCCTTCCTCGCCCACCTCGCCGCCGAGGAGCGTCGTCCCGGACCGCTTCGTCCACGGCGGCAGCGGCCGGCGCCACTTCCTGTCCCTCGAGCGGGCCAATGTCGTACTGCCCATTCTCCAGCTTGGTGACTCGGAGGAGTTTCCGGTTACCGGCCTCCACCAGGAACTTGCTGAACCGGTTGAAGCCCGCGTTCTTCTCGTCGAAATTTGGATCGATCTGCTGCATGACCTGCTTCAGCCGGTCGGAGCGCATCACGTCGTGGTTCTTGACCATCTGGGCGACAGCCAGCCGCACCAGCTCCCAGGGATCCTTCTGGGCTGACGGGGTGTCCAGCTCCCGGTTGAGGCCGGCCAGATCGCTGTAGGAGTAGTACTCATCGCAATTCTGGATCAGCAGGTCGCTGGCCGATTCCCGGATCCCCACCCCGATCACGTACTTGCCGTACTCCTTCAGCTTGATCACCATCGTCGAAAAATCGCTGTCGCCCGACAACAGAATGAACGTGCCGATTTCAGGCCGGGTGAACACCAGCTCGATGGCGTCGATGGCCAGCCGGATATCGGTCGCGTTCTTCTTGTTGGTGCCGAAGGCGGGGGCGAAGATCAGGTCGATCGAGGATTCGGAGAGCGGGACGATGTACTGCGGGTAACGGCGCCAGTCGGCGTAGGCCCGCTGCACCGCGACCTTTCCCTTGATGATGTCGCTGCTGAGCAGCGTCTTCAGCTCTTTGGTGAGATCCGACCGGACCCCGAGGGTGACGTTATCGAAATCGATGAGGAGGGCGGCGTTGGGGGCGTGTAAGGGTCGCTCCCCGCGAGGCGTCCGCAGGATCTGGTTCACGATAGGACTGAGCTCCAAGCCTTCCATCTGCGGCACTTCTGGCGACGCTCTCTACCGGACCCGGTGGCCGGAAAGGCGACGATGAAGCGCAGGAGATGAAGACTCTTCGTTGCGGCGACGGTTTCTCTCTGACGACAGCACTCTGACAGGTGTGCGCAAGCCGAGTTCCGGGTCTCCCTCAGGTCCGAGGGCTCGTGCGCACCACCTTGCAGCTTCTGAACTTAGCTCGCGTTCCCCAGCCGTGCAATGATCCGCTCGGCCGCGTGTCCGTCCCACAGCTCGGGGACTCGGAGCGGTTTCCCATTGAGGGGAACCTTGAGAACCCGGTGCGCAGCCTCGGTGACGGCGGCCCGGGTTGACGCTACCAGCTGATTGGTTCCCTCGGTCACCGTGATGGGCCGCTCGGTGTTGGGACGGGCCGTGAGGCACGGAATGCCCAGCACCGTCGTTTCCTCCTGGAGGCCGCCCGAATCCGTGAGGACCAGCCTGGCCCGATCCACCAGCGCGATGGTTTCGAGGTAGCCCAGCGGCTCGACCAGTCGCACCCGGCTGGCGAGCTTGCCCAGCCCGAACTGCTGAATCCGGCTCTTGGTCCGGGGATGAATGGGAAAGATCACCGGCATGTCGGCGGCCAGGTCATCCAGAGCCCCGAGAAGCTCAGCCAGGGTTTCCGGAACATCCACGTTGGACGGGCGATGCAGCGTCACGAAGGTGTATGGCCCATTTGCCAGTCCAAACTTCTCCGCGGCCCTGGTGTTTCTCGCCCGGCTCAACAGGTGGAGCAGAGTATCCACCATGACATTTCCGACAAATTGGATTCGGGAATCGGGGATTCCTTCGGCCCGGAGATTGGTGTCTCCATCCCGGCTGGGCGTGAGGCAGAGGTCAGCCAGTTGGTCGGTGAGGAGCCGGTTCAACTCCTCGGGCATGGTGCGGTCGCGGCTCCGGAGCCCCGCTTCCACGTGCGCAATGCGGACTCCGGCCTTGGCGGCAACCAGGGCGCAGGCAATCGTCGAGTTCACATCTCCATAGACCAGGATCCAGTCCGGAGCGGTTTCCTTGAGCACCGGCTCGAACGCCACCATGATCGCCGCGGTTTGCACCGCGTGGGACCCGGAGCCTACCTCGAGATTGATGTCGGGCTGGGGAAGGTCGAGGTCCTGGAAGAAGGCCTCGCTCATGGCGTGATCGTAATGCTGCCCGGTGTGCACCAGGACCTGCTGGTGCCCGCTCGCTCGGCCGGCTCGGATCACCGGCGCAACTTTCATGAAATTGGGACGGGCCCCTACGATGTGAAGCAGCTTCATTGCAGATTGAGGATTGAAGGTGGAAGACTGCCGCTGGGGGAACATTGCCTGCGGGACGTGGGTATTGGTTCAATCCTCAATCTTCAATCTCCAATCAGCAATCAGAGTTGGGTGGCTTGGGGCAGATCCAGCTCGAAGTAGAAGCGGGTCCCGGCGTCCGGCGCGGTCTCCACCTTGAGCTCCGCGCCCATGGCCTCGACCAGCTTGCGGCAGATGGAAAGCCCCAGGCCCGCTCCGGAGAACTTGTAGTCGCCGCTCTTGACGCGGCGCCGAAACGGCTGGAATAGCGTCGACATGGCTTCGCCGGGAATCCCGCGGCCGGTATCCCGGACCGAGAACTCGATCAGGGTCCGGGTGGTCTGCCGGGCCACCACCTCGACGTGACCCTCATCGGTGAACTTGAGGGCATTGGTGGTCAGGTTGAGCAGCACCCGGGAAAGGGCCACGGGGTGCCCCACCCGGAAGTCCGACCCGGGCGGCGAAAGCCTGACTCCGAGCCCCTTTTCCTCCGCGATGGGCAGCACGATGTCTCGCACCGACTCCAGGATGTCGGTGACCGAGAACGGAATCGGGTCGAGATCCACCAGCCGGTCGCCGCCCCGGGCCAGCTCGATCACGTCGCTGGCCATCGACGAAAGGCCGAATGCCGCGCTGTAGATCAGGCCGAGCTGCCGTTCCTGGATTTCATTGATCGCTCCGCTCCTGCCCCGCTGGAGGGTCTCGGCCAGGAACAGGATGGACGTCAGCGGAGAACGGATGTCGTGGGCAACTTCGACCACCAGCTCGAGGCCGTTGGGCCCGGAGAGCTTATCGGCAAAGTGCTGAGCGTAGTCGGGATCGAGCCGATGACTCACCCGTTCCATGGCGGCGAGGAGACGGACGATTTCCTCGGCGGGGAACGGAATCGGCGCCGCTTCAACCCCGGCCAGGGTGAAACGGCGGATGAGCTCGAGGATATGACGGGAAAACGGCGTGCGGGGAACGTCGGAGAGTTCCGGCTCCAACCCTTGGGCCGTCTGGCGAATCAGGACGTGAAGCGCGGAGGCCTGGCTCTCGATCTCCTCGCCGATCGCGCCGGCGGTTTCCAGTCCGGGCCAATCAGTCAGAACCCGGTCCACGGCCCGCTGCAGTAGTTCCCAGGTATCCGGAGAAAGATCGGACAGGACGCCATCCAGCGGACGCCCGGCTATCCCGTGTTCGGGGCTTCGCCGCGCGCCACGCCGGGTGCGCTCATCCATGGCTTTCCCCGTCACTTGGGCCTCTGCACTCACTCGAGGGAACCGCTCATGCCGTCGCGCTCGAATTTGTGTTTGTCCATGAGACGGTAGAGGGTTGTCCGGTCGATGCTCGCGAGTCGCGCTGCTTTGGACATGTTGCCCCCGGCGCGCCCGATGAGACGGGTAAGGTACTCCCGTTCGAACTGGGCCACCACCCGATCTTTGGCAGGGTGGTAGGCGTCCTCCATCACTCCCGCGGGCATCCCGGTTTCCGCCGGCCATTCCTCGGCGTCCTCATAGATCGGGATGTCGTTCGGTTGAATAAGCTGGTCCGGCTCGGCCAGGACCGCCACGTGCTCGATGACGTTCTGCAGCTCCCGGACGTTGCCCCGCCACGGCCGCGACCGCAGGAAGCCGATACTGGCGTCGCTGAGTTTGGGCACCCGGTCTCCCATCTGCCGGTGCCGCTGCCAGTAGTAGGTCAGGAAGTGGTTGGCGAGCAGCGGGATATCCTCCTGCCGCTTGCGCAACGGAGGCAGCTTGATGGGCACCACCTGGAGCCGGTAGAACAGGTCGCCTCGCAGGACCCCCGCGTTGACCGCGTCCTGCGGCTCCCGGTTGGTGGCCGAGATGAAACGGACATCCACGACCGCATCCTGCTGCTCACTGCCGACCCGGCGGACCACGCCGTCCTGGATCACCCGGAGCAGCTTGGCCTGGAGCGGAAGCGACATCTCGGTCAGCTCGTCCAGGAACAGGGTGCCACCGTTTGCAGTCTCCAGCAACCCCGGCTTATCGCGATCGGCACCGGTAAATGCACCTTTTCGGTGGCCGAACATTTCGGATTCGAGCAGCGGCTCGGGCAGCGCGGCGCAGTTGATCGGAACCAGGGTCCGGCTGGTCCGCCGGCTGTTCTGATGGATGAACTGGGCGATCAGCTCCTTGCCGGTGCCGCTCTCACCGCTGATCAGGACGGAAGCATCGGTGCCGGCCACTTTGCGGGCGAGGTCGACGGCCTTCCGGAACAGGGGTGAGATACCGATCAGCGCGACATTCTCACTGTGCCCGTGCTGTTTCTGCAGCTGGAGCCGGAGATCGCGAGTCTCCCGGGCCACCATCACGGCGTGGGAGGCCCGACCGATGAGGACCTGGAGATGGGTGGCCGAGAACGGCTTGGGGAGATAGTCCCAGGCGCCGGCCCGGAGTGCCTCGATGCTGCTGCTGACGCTCGGGTTGCCGGTCATGACGACGACGATCGTGTCCTTGTTCGCCCCCAGCGCGGCACGCAGGATATCCATTCCCGAGCAATGCGACATGTACAGGTCGACCAGGATGATGTCGAACTTGCGCCGTTTCACCGCGTCCATCGCCTCTTCACCCCGGCCGATCAGCGTGACATTGTATCCGTCCATCTGGAGTACGCTGGCGCAACTCTCCCGAAGGGTGCGCTCGTCGTCCACCACCAGAATGCGGATGCTCGCCTTTACATCATGGGGGATGGAAAGCGGGTCGCGTCCCGGTGCCTCGGTCGAGGTTTCGCCGGTGCGGCCCGGCGGCTGCGCGAGGGATGATCCCATCGTGGTCTCCTTACTACGTGTGACGGTTACACCGTTGCGGTTCAGGATCCGCGATAAGGGCTGCGGCCGGACCCATCGCGGTGGGGTAGCGCTTCGATCCTAGTGGGCGGCTTCTTCAAAAAGACTGCCAGAACCTCCATGCAAATTGCGCGCACTGAGGTTAAGGCCCTACACTAGGCCCAAGAACGGGCATGACGGCGCTACACCAAGCGGCTGGAACTGTGGCTAAAAAACCACAAAAGAGCAAGATTGCTACAGCAAGATAGATTCCACCCTCTCAACGAGGGGGTCAGACTCGGCGTAAGGGGTGGGAGAAATCATAGTAATGACAAGTACTTGACCCGGCCGCCCCCACGGTATCTCCTTTGCGTAAGCTCATGAGTCCCCTCGAGAATCGTTCGAGGCAGCCCTTGCAACCCGGAGTCGTCTGCGCATGGCCGGAAACCTGATTCCCTCTACGGGTCCCCAGAGTCTCGAACCGCACCAGGATCACGCCCTTCAGCCGGGCGGCGGGTTCGACATGGCACCCCCCGACACCAGCGACGGCATTAACTGGGGCCGCTACATTTCTGCCCTCAAACGCTACCGCTGGTTCATGTTGATGGTGGTGCTGCTGGGAACGGGAATCGGCGTTGGCATTACCCGCTTCATTGACCCGGAATACGTTGCCCGCTCCACCCTTTGGCTCGCCTCGGCTCCGGGAAAGAGTGGCCCGGTTGCCTCCCACGAACTGGTGGGCGGTAACGCCTGGCTGGAGTTGCTGCGCAGTTTTGCAGTCATTGATACCGTCGTGCTCAAGCAGTCCCTCTTCGTCCAACCGAATTCAATTGCGGATTCTGCGGCATTTCGCGGCTTTTCGCTGGGCCGGATGTTTCGGAACTGGAAGTTCAAGCTGATCGTCGACAAAGACGGAAAAAATTGGGACCTCGCCACGACCGACGGTTCGATAATCGACCACGGGGCGGTGGGAGATTCGATTGGCCGGAAGGTCGGATTCCGCTGGGCGCCAACCAAGCGCCAGCTGGGCCGGGATCGGACAATCAAGTTCGAGGTGATCAGTCCACGTGAAGCCTCCAGTGACCTGCTCGCCCGCTTCAGCGCCAGCATGGCTCAGGAAAGCAATTTCCTGAGGCTTTCACTCCGGGACATCGATCCGGGGCGCGCGGCGGAGGTGCTCAACGCGATCGACTCTCAGTTCGTTGGCCTGGCCGCCGATCTCAAGAAAAAGCAGATCGCCGAGCTTTCCATAATCCTGAAGAGCCAGCTGGACACTGTTTCGAGGCAACTGGAGGCCGCGGAAGACGCGCTCAAGAACTTTCAGATCAGGGCTATCACGCAGCCCGGTCAGGAGCTGGCAATCTCGGGCGGTTCCCAGCAGACCGGAGTGCAGGCGACCGGGATCTATATCCAGCAGAAGATGAACCTGGACCAGGTCCAGAAGGACCGGGAAACCATCGAAGAGGTGCTGGGCCGGCTCAAGACCGGTGAGAGCACGGTGGATGCATTCC
>JBDTTZ010000417.1:0-13206 GCA_040008015.1 Gemmatimonadota bacterium | reverse complement strand
TCTGGGAGCGGATCATCCACGGCGCCTGGAAGACCGGCGAGCCGGGGGTGTTCTTTATTGATAAGGCGAACTACTACAACCCGGTCCCCGCGCTCGGCTCCTACGAGGCCACCAACCCCTGCGGCGAGCAGCCGCTGCTGCCGTACGACGTCTGCAATCTGGGCTCGATCAATCTGGGCTTGTTTGTGAAGACGGCCAGACGGCCAGACGGCCAGACGGCCAGACGGCCAGACGGCCAGACGGCCAGTCGGCCAGACGGCCAGACGGCCACACCGACCGACCGGCCGACCGGCCAACCGGCCGCCGCCGACCGGCCGACCGGCCAACCGGCCGACGACCTAATAGACTGGAGTCATCTGCGCAGAGTTGTCCATCTCTGCACGCACTTCCTTGAGAATGTCATTGACGCCAACGCCTACCCACTCGCAGAAATCACAGATTTAGCAAAGCGGATTAGAAGGATTGGGCTCGGCGTCATGGGCTATGCCGACCTGCTGGTGAAGCTCGGCATCCCCTACGACTCCGAAGAGGGCGTCGAGCTGGGCCGCAAGATCCAGAAGTTCGTGGACGACGAGGGCAAGGTGGAGTCGGAGCGGCTGGCCACCCAGCGGGGCGTCTTCCCCGAGTGGGAGCGGAGCATCTGGGGGCCGGACGATTCAGCGGCCAGGGGGCCGGACGGCCAGAGGGTCAGGCCCATGAGGAAGCTCCGGAACTGCAACGTCACCACCGTGGCGCCGACCGGGACCATTTCCATCATCTCCGGCTGCTCCAGCGGCATCGAGCCGCTCTTCGCCGTCGCCTTCATGCGGAACCAGGCCGGCGTGCTGATGCCCGACGTAAACGAGGACTTCGTGGCCATCGCCAAGGCCGAGGGCTGGTACTCCGAAGACCTGATGAAGCGCATCGCCGAGACTGGGCACATTAACTACCCGGAAGTGCCGGCCAAGTGGCAGCGGGTGTTCGTGACGGCTAACCACATCAAGCCCGAGTGGCACATCCGCACCCAGGCGGCGTTCCAGGAGTACAACGACAGCGCGATCAGCAAGACCTGCAACTTCGCGAATGATGCCACCGAAGAATACGTGGAAGAGATCTACCGCCTGGCCTACAGCCTGAACTGCAAAGGCGTCACGGTCTACCGTGACGGCAGCCGGGACATGCAGGTACTCAGTGCCGGCTCGACCGCCAGGAAAGTGGTCGAAGGTCACGCGACTACTCCCGCGATGCCCACTGGCCCACTGGCCCACTTGCCCACGGCTGATTTGCATGGCGAGATCGCCGAGCTCCGCACCGAAAACCAGCGGCTGCTCCGGATGGTGCACGACCTGGAAGCCGAGAACCTGAACCGGCGCCAGAAGCGGATGCGGCCCGAACTCCTCCGCGGCACCACCCGCCGGGTCGAGACGCCCCTGGGCACCCTCTACGTGACGATTACCGAAGACGACAAGGGCCAGCCCTTCGAGGTGTTCATGAGCCTCGGCAAGGCGGGCGGGGCATTAATGGCTGATGTCGAGGCGCTGGGCCGGTTGATCTCGCTTTCCCTCAGATCGGGTATCCCGATGAAGGAGGTCCACCGCCAGCTCCGCGGCATCAGCTCCGACCGCGTCATCGGCCTGGGCGCCAACAAGATCATGAGCGTCCCGGACGCGGTCGGCATCGCGATCGAGAAGTGGATGCAGGAGAAGGCGGGGATCCAGCAGGAGCTGTTGCCCGGAAGCGTTGGCGGCAGCGGGACCGCTCCCATGTTTGGTAGCGCGGGCGTCCCTGCCCGCGGCACCGATCTGGACACCCCAGTGGTCCAGCGAGTGACTGCCGGGGCCGAGCAGATGAAGTTGGAGGGTGTAGCCCCCCAGCTCGTCGGGGCCTGTCCGGAGTGCGGGTCACAGATGGAGTTTGCGGAGGGATGTGTCAAATGCCACGTTTGCGGATACAGCGAATGTGGTTGACGTGTGGGGGCCGATCTGAGATCGGCCCTTCTTGCAGTTAATGCGCATTAACCCCGGGGCGGCCCCAACGGCCGCCCCATCTGGCATGTAGTTGACACTGTTCTCATTATGAGTACATTTGTTCTCACAATGAGAACAACAAGCGTCGTCGCCGATCCGGCTGGGAAGGTCCTCTTTGGCCAGTTGCGAGGCCAAGTCCTGGCCCTCCTGCTGAGCGATCCTGCTCGACCACTCTACCTGCGAGAAATGGTACGGTTGACCGGAGCCAGTCCAGGCACACTTCAGCGTGAGGTCGGGGTACTTGAGCGGGCCGGTTTGCTACTCCGCGAACGTCGCGGGCGGCAAGTCTATTACCAGGCTAACTCAGCCGCTCCGGTTTTTCCCGAACTCAAGGGGTTGATACGGAAGACGATGAGCGGAGAAGACGTGCTCCGCTCCGCGCTGGCCCCCTTGGCCGATCGCGTCCGTGCCGCAGTGGTCTTTGGCTCAATGGCCCGCGGCGAGCTCAAGGCTGGGAGCGATATAGATCTCATGGTCGTGGGGGACGTTGAGCTGTCCGAGGTCCTGGAGGCGCTAAAACCGGCGGAGAAAGATCTGGGGCGGGAGATCAATGTAGTGGTTTATCTGCCGGCGGAATACCGCCGCCGTCGAAAGGACAAACGTCATTTCGTCGAATCGGTTTTCCGCGGCCCCAAGCTGAATATTATAGGACGCCTGGATGACGTTTGACCTCTGGCTTCAGAACGGCTGGATCCGGGCCCACGAAACCAGCCCTGCCGAGATAGCCGAGCTCCTGGCGGTCGCGGATCGCAATCTTGCCGACGCGGGCATCGATGAATTGAGCGCCGACGCCCGGATGGGATTTGCGCACGCCGCGTCGATTGCGGTGGCGAACGCTGCCCTCGCGGCGGCGGGTTACCGCCCAGGACGAGAGCGCCACCATGAACGTCTGATCGATTCTCTGGCGCACACGGTGGGCGCCGATTCAAAGACCATCCGACGGCTGCATGACCAGCGAGTGTCCCGCAATACGATGACCTACGAGAGAATCGGCACGGTCACGGAGCAGGAAGCCAAGGATGCCGTGGTCCATGCCAATGAGCTAACCGCAATTGTCCGCAAGTGGCTTATGAAGGAGCATCCAAAGCTCATGCCCAGAAAGAAGTAGTGCATGCCAACTCTTGACTGGATCGGCAAGGGCGCGGTCCTGAATCACCATCGAGAAGTCCCCTTCCATTTGCTTGGTGCCGATCCGGGTCTGTCTGCAGGTGCTGCCGGGGTCGCACTGGCACAGCCGGATCCCGGAGCCGGAGATTCCGACCTGGCGGCAGCGGGTGGCCGAGGTGGTGTCTACGGTGCCGCCGGGCGGGCCATTGCTCCAGAGGACAGGCTAAGAGCCTGCCCGCGGCCATTCTGTCGCCACTCGACTTCTCTCCGGATATTGGCAATGGTCCCTCAGGACAGAGCACGACCCCTTCGCCAACTCTCGGGCAGGCCCAGGGCACGCTATCAGCGTGTCCTCTGGCTCCGATGCAGCAGGACAGGCTAAAGCCTGCGACCGAAGGAAGTCCCTTCAGGGGCCCTCGGCGCATCGCCGAGAGCCATGCCCGGCCGGAATTGGGAAGGGGCATGGTTTGGGGACGAGCTATGTGGGCATCCATCAACAGAGGCTCTACTAAGCCGGCCTCATTCCACTGGTCCCCACGCCAGCTCGCTCAACGTCTGGAATCCGCACGGAAGAGTATTGGTGGTAAGGACAAGCGGAGACAGCCCGCCAGCGTCGAGCAGCTCAAGAACCGGGCAGGGTGCGGACGCACTTGCGGCTACCTCCGACCCTTCCGGGGCCCAGGCGACCTCGCGGGTATTGACTGATGATATCAGTGTCGCGGTCCCGTCCAAGCCCACGACTACGGTGGACTGCAACTTGCTGAAAGCGATCCGCCGGCTGTCGGGAGCCCATGATACCTGTGCGAGGCCTGCACAGCCGACGTTCTGGACGTTGGACCCGTCCGGGTGGATGACGTTCACCGAGCTGAAACAGATCCAATACCAATCGGAGGAAAGGACGTGCTCGAACGCGATCAGGGATCCATCCGGTGACCATCGGGGATAGACACCGGCGATCAGAATCACCGGCCCGCCGCCGTCGGCCGCCATTGTGAGGATCTCCCCCGCCCGTGAAAAGACCAGTTTGGTTCCATCGGGCGACCACTGTGGTTCGGACTCCGAATCGGCGCTGTGTGTCAGGTTCGTGAGCCCGCTGCCGTCTGGATTGACCCGATAGATATTTGCCTCGTGTCCGGCGGTATCGCCGACAAAGGCCAGGGAAGCGCCATCGGGTGACCATGCCGGCCGGCGGTCGTCGCGTGAACCGTTGGTGACCGGCCGGACGTTGCCTCCGGTGGCATCCATCGTGTAAATGGCGAACCGCCCGGTGCGGTTGCTGGCGAACGCCATCGTCGAATAATCCGGCGACCAGGCCGGGGAGCGGTCCTCGCCGGGGTCCGTGGTGAGCCGCTCGATTCCCCGGCCATCGGAGTGCCGGACATAGATGTCGGTATTCCCGCCCGAATCGGCGGCGGCAAACGCGATCGCGCGATCGGTCGCCCGGACGCAATTCACGTCAAACGGGACCGGAACGACCGACCCTGCGACGACCGTGACCGTGCGGGTCAGACCATTGGTCACCGAGCAGTTGTGAGCCACCGCCGTCAGAGTAACAGTCCGAGAGCCCGGACGTAGTCGAGAAATGATGGAGCTACCGTTGAGGTCGACCAAGTCCAAGGATGCGTATTCGCCCAGCGTGCCGCGGTGCCCCTCGAGGGTGTCAATCTGGAAAACATATCCATCGAGATCGGGATCCAACCCGGTGGTGGTTGCTACCACCTGAATACTTCCGGATTGAACGCATGCGATGGTAAAGGTGATGTCGGTCTGGTCACCCACGGTAATCAAAACGCTCGCGGGATTGATGCCGATTACGCTGCAGTTGTCTGCTAGATCGCCGAGCAACACCTCCCCGTCTCCAGGCGCCAGGTCGAGCACGCGGACCAGGGTATCGATTGGAAGCGGGGAGCCGAAATTAATTTCAAACCCTCGAAACGTCAGAGTGTAGCCTTGCAGGTCAGGGTCTGATCCGGTGGTCACGATGGTAATCGCGAGAGTTCCTACAGTCGGCCCCGGCGGCCCCGAGACTCCGGTGGAATCACCGCCGTTACACCCGACCAGAGTGACCAGGAAGAGCCCGGTACGAATGGCGATAGTTGACCAGAGCTGGGCTGACATTGATGCCTCGGTTGCGGGTGGCACGGGACAATGCCGCCACACCGTCAAGTGGGAGTCAAGCGCGCCAGGCCGCCTACCGCACCACCAGAAGCCCTGTGATGAGAGGACATGCTGAAGCCTGCCCTCGGCCATTCTGTCGCCACTCGACTTCTCTCTCCGGATATTGGCAATGGTTCCCTCCAGGGACAGATCATGCCCCCTTCGCTAACGCTCGGGGCAGGCTCACGGCACGCTATCAGCGGGTCCTGGTTTGCGGACCCTAACCATTGCGGCAGCACACCTTACCGCCCACATTCTCCCGTCATGCCATCCAGGAAACCCCCCAGGTCCAAGACGCCACGCTCGGCCGCGCCGCGCAGCCGGAGGCTACCCTACCTCAAGCGTCTGGCGAAGCGGGGTCCCGTCGAAGTGTGGGTGATGGATGGATCCTGGGTCCGCACCAACCGGGAGGAGGAGTTCAGTAATTTTGCCCACCATTGGAGCTTTCCCAAATTGATCCCCAAAAATGAGATCTGGCTCGACAAGGAAGCGGCTTCCGACGAGCATCGGTTCTACATGTCCCACGCATTTCTCGAGCGCCGGCTGATGGCCGGGGGCAAGGACTATGAATCGGCATGCCGTACGGCCAATAATCATGAACGGCGGCTTCGGGTCGCCGCCGGCGATGTCCGGAAAGTGATGGCCGGCAAGAAGCTTCCCCAGCCATCAAAGGTGCACACCCGGCTCTGGAAAACCCTGGCGAACGGGGTGACGGTCTGGTACGTAGATGGCCGGCTGGTGCGGAGCGCGTTCGATATCGACTTCACCGAGGGCGGACATGAGCACGTCTATGAATTCGTGCCGCACAACGAGGTCTGGATCGATGATGATCTCCAGCAGGAAGAGGTCGGCTACATCCTCTTCCACGAGCTCCACGAGCGGACGTTGATGGCCAAGGGGACTGACTACGACACCGCTCATGCCGATGCGAGCAAGAAGGAGCTGCATCTGCGAAAACATCCGGCCCTGCTGCACCAGGCCCTGGCCGACGAAGGCTGGGAATGACGGAGGCCACCCTGCGGCCCCTCGCGGCCTCGGATCGTGCCGCCGTGGAAAGGATCATTGGGGCGGTGGCCGTATTCTCGCCGGAGGAGATCGAGATCGCCCTGGAGTTGGTCGACGAGTGGCTGGAGAGCGGCGAGGAGAGCGGGTATCTCACCTATGTGATCGAGGAAACCGCGGGGACGGGGAAGGGGACCCTGCGCGGCTTCGTCTGTTTCGGGCCAACCCCGCTCACCGAAGGAACCTATGATCTCTACTGGGTCGCCGTAGACCCTGCGGCGCAGGGTCATGGATATGGCCAGCGGTTGCTGGCGTTCGCCGAGGCCGAGGTGTGTCGGCGTGCGGGCCGGCTCCTCCTGATCGAAACCGCGTCGCACGAGGCGTATGCGGCCACGGTGCGGTTCTATGAGCGGGCCGGCTACCAGCTGGTTTCCCGGATTCCCCATTTCTACCGGGCGGGTGATGACAAGCTCACCTTTGCGAAGTTCATCACGGAGTGAGAGAGGCTGCGCATCAACGACGAAGGGCGGCTCGGGGAGCCGCCGTGTGGCCGGCCGGGCTCGGGGACGCGGTGGCGGAGGAGAGGATGGTGCTGGGGGTATCTGGCCGAAGTCGCGGAGCATACATTTGAGCCACCTTCCATAAGGCGACCCGTTGGATTTGCGCGCCGAGCTTCAATCGTCACTCGCCGGTGCCTACGCGATTGAGCGGGAGCTCGGCCGCGGGGGAATGGCGACCGTCTACCTCGCCCGCGACAACAAGCACCACCGCCTGGTGGCGCTCAAGGTCCTGCACCCCGAGCTGGCCCACGCCCTGGGCGCCGAGCGCTTCCTCCGCGAGATCGAACTCTCCGCCGGCCTCCAGCATCCCCACATCCTGACCGTCCTCGACTCCGGCGATGCCGGCGGGCAGCTGTGGTTCACCATGCCCTTCGTCGAAGGGGAGTCGCTGCGCGACCGGCTCACCCGGGAGCGCCAACTGCCGCTGGAGGATTCGCTCCGCATCACCCGGGAAGCGGCTGACGCGCTCGACTACGCCCACCGCCACGGCATAGTGCACCGGGACATCAAGCCGGAAAACATCCTGCTGGCCGAGTCTCACGCCCTGGTCGCCGACTTCGGGATCGGCAAGGCCTTGGGCGGCGGCGAGCATCTCACCGCGACCGGGCTGGTCATGGGGACCGCGGCGTACATGAGCCCGGAACAGGCTACCGGCGAGAAAGAGGTGGGACCCCGGAGCGACATCTACAGCCTGGCCTCGGTGCTGTACGAGATGCTGGCCGGGGAAACGCCGTTCCATGGGCCCACCGCGCAGGCGATGCTGGCCCGCCGGCTGACCGAATCGCCCCGCCCGCTCCGGGAGGTTCGTGAAGCGGTGCCTCCGGGAGTCTCGCTCGCCATCGACAAGGCGCTGGCACGGGTGCCGGCCGATCGCTTCGCCACGGCGGCCGACTTCGCGCACGCGCTCCAGCCCACGGCGACTACCCCGGTCCCCTTCCCGGCGGTCGCCCCACCGGCGAAATCCCGCCGGCGCGTCCCCGCCTTGTTCACCATGCTTTTACTCGGCGTGGCCATCGGCCTGGGCGTGCTGTTCGCCTGGAAAGGCAAGCAGGGAAGCGGGGACGCGGGGCTGACCCGGCTCGCCGTGCTCCCCTTCGAGAACCTGGGCGACTCCGCCGACGCCTACTTCGCCGACGGCATGACCGACGAGGTCCGGGGCAAGCTGAGCAGCCTCGGCACCCTCCTGGTCACCTCCCGCCAGAGCTCGAACCAGTACCGCGCCGGCTCCAAGAGTGAAAAGCAGATCGGAGAGGAGCTGGGGGTGCGTTACCTGCTCACCGCGACCGTGCGGTGGGAGAAGAACGGGGGGGCCAGCCGGGTCCGGGTCACTCCCGAGTTGGTGGATGTCTCGACCTCTGCCACCCGCTGGCAACAGCCGTTCGACGCGGCGATGACGGATGTGTTCAAGGTGCAGGGCGACATCGCGACCGAAGTCGCGCGTGCGCTCGACGTTGCCCTGGCTGACAGCCTCCGGGAACAGCTGGAGGAGAAGCCGACCCAGAATCTCGCTGCATGGGACGCGTACCTCCGCGGCGAGGAAATATCCGGGGCGTTGGAGCGTACCGACCCTCCCACCCTGCGAAGGGCGGTGACCTACTATGAGCAGGCCACGGTACTGGATCCCGGATTCGTCCGGGCCTGGGCCCGGCTTGCCGTCGCCAACGGCTTCCTGTACGCCAACGGCGTCCCGAATCCGGAGGGGGCCGAGGCGGCGCGCCGCGCTGCCGAGCAGGCGATGAAGCTGGCGCCGACCAGTATCGAAGCCCATATCGCACTGGGTCAATACCTCCGGATGGTAGTGAAGGACTTCAGGCGTGCGGGGGTCGAATTCGATTCGGCACTCAGCCTGGCACCTCGGAATCCGGAAGCCCTTGCTGGCGCGGCCGTCATAGGCCGGACCAGGCAGGACTGGGGCCCGGTCGTCGATAAGCTGAACCGGGCGATAGCGCTCGATCCCCGCTCGGTACGGTTGCACATTCAGCTTTCTGGCTCGTTGCTTTGGACTCGACAATATTCCGAAGGACAGGAAGTGGCAGACCGGGGTGCCGCGCTGTCGCCGACCAATCTTGCCCTCTTTCAACGACGGGCCATGCTGAAACTGGCGCAGGGCGATCTTTCCGGCGCCCAGGGCATTATCCGGTCGGCGCCCCGGGAAATCGATCCTGCGAGCATGCTGGCGTATGTGTCGAATTTCTGGGACCTGTACTGGATACTCGACGAATCGCAGCAACAGCTCCTGCTCCGGTTGAATCCGGCGGCATTCGATGGAGATCGCGGAGCGTGGGGCGTGGTCTTCGCCCAGGTGTACTGGCTTCGGGGCGACTCCATCCGGGCCCGAGCCTACGCCGACACGGCCCAGGCGGCGATAACCGAGCAGCTTCGGCAGTCGCCCACCGACGAGCAGCGGATTGCGATCCGCGGTCTCGCGCTGGCCTTCATGGGCAGGAAAGCCGAGGCCATCGAAGAGGGGAAGCGCGCGGTGGCGGCGCTTCCGATAAGCCGGGACGCGGACAACGGAGCCTATCTCCAGCACCTGCTGGTGCGGATCTACATCATCGCCGGAGAACCGGAAAAGGCTCTCGATCTGCTGGAACCGCTCCTCAAGGTGCCGTACTACCTGTCTCCCGGCTGGCTTCGCGTCGATCCGAATTTTGCCCCGCTTCGGGGGAATCCCAGGTTCGAACGGCTGGCGCGGGAATAGCGGACTCCCCCACCGGGGAAACCGAGTTCAAGATCGCGCGTTCGCGCGGGGGCTCGGGATCACCGATCGCGGGGGGATGATGTAGGTCAGGGCGGTCTGAGACCCGCCCCCCTAATCGCCCTGTGCTTCCGCCCCCGGCATCGGCACCCCATATTTACCTGCGGATGTCCACCGCCGATCCCACGCTCGAAAACGCCCTCTCCTCCACCTACCGCCTGGTCCGCGAGCTCGGCCGGGGCGGCATGGCGGTGGTCTACCTCGCCCACGACATCAAGCACGACCGCAATGTCGCCCTCAAAGTAATTCGCTCCGACCTGACCCTCCCCGGCGCCGCCGCGCGCTTTGCCCGCGAGATTCGACTCGCCGCTCAACTCCAGCACCCTCATATCCTCCCGGTCTTTGATTCCGGCGAGGCGTATCCTGAGCGCAGCGAAGGATCTCTATCGGTGCTCTGGTACACCATGCCCTTCGTGGCAGGCGAGACGCTCCGGGACCGGCTGGAGCGGGAAAAACAGCTGCCGGTATCGGATGCGATCCGGATTGCGCGCGAGGCGGCGCAGGCACTCGAATATGCCCACCAGCACGGCGTGATCCATCGCGACATCAAGCCGGAGAACCTGCTGCTCACCGAGGACGGATCGGTCCTGGTCGCCGACTTCGGCATCGCCCGCGCCATCGCTGGTCCATCCGCCTCGACCACCCAGCTCACCGAAGTCGGAGTGGCCATGGGCACGCCGGCCTACATGGCGCCGGAACAGGCGATGGGGGAGCGCGAGGTGGACGCCCGGGTCGACATCTACGCCCTGGGCGCGGTGCTCTACGAAATGCTGAGCGGATCGCTGCCCTTTACCGGCCTCACCGCCCAGGCCATCATCGCGCGCAGCATGACGGAGACGCCGCGGTCGCTCAGCGTGACGCGGCCCCAGGTGACAGCTCGTCTCCAAAGCACCGTCGAACAGGCGATGGCCCGGAATCCGGAGGATCGGTTCGCCTCCGCCCAGTCGCTGGTGACCGCGCTGGACCAGGCGCTCGATGCTACCCGGAGTGGAGCGGCGCCGACCATTGCCATCGGCCGTACCGCTGGACCGCCCGGGAGCCGGAACGTGCAACGGCTGCTGCTGGCCGCGGCCGTGGTGATCATCGCGCTGGCGGGAGTGTTCGCTCTCCGACGCGCCCGCGCGACCACCGACTCGGCAATCCACCTGGCGGTGCTCCCCTTCGAGAACCGGGGTGCCGCGGACGATGCCTACTTTGCCGACGGGATCGCCGATGAGCTCCGGGGCAAGCTGGCGCGACTGGCGAATTTCCGGATCACCGCGCGCGCCAGCTCCGACCAGTACCGGGAATCTTCCAAGCCGCCGAAGGATATCGGCCGGGAGCTGGGCGTCACCTACCTGTTGACCGCCACGGTGCGCTGGGCCAAGTCCGGGAGCGGGAGCAGCCGGGTGCAGGTGGTTCCGGAGCTGGTACGGGCGGAGACCGGTGAGATCGCCTGGCAGCAACCGTTCGAGGCCAACCTCACCGACATCTTCCAGGTGCAGGCCCAGATCGCCAGCCACGTGGCCGATGCGCTGGGCGCGGTGCTGGGCGCCGGTGATCAACGCCGCCTGGCCGAGCAGCCCACGTCGAACCTGGCGGCCTATGACCTGTATCTCCGGTCGAACGCGGTGAAAAGCTCGGGACTCACCAGGGTCAAGGATCGCATCGCGCTCCTGGAGCAGGCGGTGGCGCTCGACTCCAATTTCGCCCGGGCCTGGTCTTCGCTCAGCAGTAATCTGAGCAACCAGTATGAGAACGGGGCTTCGGATACCGGGGTGGCGCGGCGGGCCCTGGCCGCCGCGGAGCGCGCGATCGGTCTCAACCCGGAACTTCCGGATGGCTATGACGCCCTGGCGAACTATCACTATGCGGTGACCCGGGATGCCGGGCAGGCTGAAGCCCAGGTGTTGCTGGGACTGAAATTGGCCCCGAACGATCCGCTCCTGCTGGCCACCGCAGCCAAGATCGAGCGCCAGTCAGGTCACTTCCAGGACGCGGTGATTCACCTCCAGCAGGCTCGCCGAATCAATCCGCAGTCGACCGGGACGCTGAACCTGTTGCAGACCACGCTGCTGTGGTTGCGGCGCTATCCCGAGGCGCTCGCCGTCAGCGACACTCTCCTGGCGCGGCGGCCCGGGGACCTGAGCTATACCCAGGACAAGTCGATGGTCTATCTGGGCCAGGGCGATTTTCCCAGCGCCAGGGCGTTGGTCAACGGTCTCTCGCCCGCGACCCCGGATTCGGAGGTTGTCGCGTACTTCGGGTATTACTGGGACATGTACTGGGTGCTGGACGATGCCCAGCAGCGGCGGGTGCTGCAATTGACGCCGGCATCGTTTGACGACGACCGCGCCGCGTGGGCCGCGGTGCTGATGCAGCTGTACGGGTTGCGCGGTGACAGTGCCAGGGCGCGGGCCTACGCCGACACCGCCTATGTCGAAAATCTCCGGCTCGCGCGGGAGGCGCCGGAGGACGCGCAACGCAAAGTGCTCACCGGGTTGGCCCTGGCATACCTGGGAAGGAAGGCCGAAGCCATTGCCTTCGGCACCGCGGGAACCGGGTTGTCTCCGTTGAGCAGCGACAAGATCAACGGGCCCTACTATCAGCATCAACTGGCCCGGATCTATCTGATGGTCGGCGAACCGGAGAAGGCGCTGGGCCAGCTGGAGCCGCTTCTCAAGACGCCCTACTACTTATCGCCCGGCTGGCTTCGGCTGGATCCGACGTTCGCCTCGCTCAAGGGGAATCCCCGGTACGATCGGCTGGTTGACAGCAAGTGACCGGCTGGATCCGGCCTTTGTCTCGCCGAAGGGGAACCCGAGGTACGATCGGCCGGTCGGCCACCAGGGTTCCATTAGGGGCTCTCGCCAGCCCTGATTTGACATTTGAGCTTCCGGGCGGCATTCTCATCGCCCCTGCGTCTGGTGGGCAGCTGTGCTAAACCGGTGGGCCTCAGTTTGTGCAGCAGCAATACTGCTCACCGCAGTAGTAGTTTCCTGTTCCACCGAACCAAAACCTCTCCCCGAAATACCCTCGATTGTCCTCGGCCCCTCGGCTGCCACTTTTGATGGCACCGTTGGTGGGTCGGACCCCGCGGCCCAGGCCATCAGTGTCACTAACGGTGGCGGCGGGACGCTCACCGGGCTGGCGGTCGGCACCATCTCGTACGGCCCGGGTGCTTCGGGATGGCTCACGGCGAGCCTCAGCCCGTCCACCGCCCCGGCCAGCTTGACGCTGCAGGCGACGACCGGCGCCCTCCCTGCCGGGAGTTACACGGCAACGGTGCCGGTCACCTCGGCGACGGCCGAAAACAGCCCGCAAACCGTGAGCGTCATCTTTACCCTGACCGACGCTCCGGTTCCGCTCATCGTGCTGTCTCCATCGACCCAGACCTTTACCGCGACCCAGGGCCTGGGGAATCCATCTCCGCAAACGGTGAGTATCACCAATGGTGGTGGTGGCAGCCTCACGGGCCTGGCCGTGGGGACCATCACCTATGGCGCGGGAGCGTCGGGCTGGTTGTCGGCCACGCTCAATACGACGACGGCCCCGGCGACTCTGACGCTGCAGCCCACCACCGGCAGCATCGTGGCCGGCACCTACACCGCGACGGTGCCGATCACGTCGGGGGTGG